>JAFQMO010000114.1 GCA_017414385.1 Clostridia bacterium | reverse complement strand
TATTTTTCATAGATAAATCCTCCAAATATGTTTTTAGTTTTGACTGGCAGGTCATACTAATTATATCATATTTGGAGGATTTCTTCTCAACGGTTAACCTCTTTTGAACCACGCGACTATCGCGTGGTTTTCGTGATACAACAAAAAGGCGAAGCCGATACGGCTTCGCCTTTTTGATACCCCGTCTCAGTTCCCGACATCCAGGATCTGTAAGAGGCGCAAGTACTCTCTTTCGCAGATCACACCCGCCGTCAAAAGACCATCCAAATGCTTGCGTGTATAATAGCCCTTTTTACAGAAAAGAAGAATTTTATCAAACATCAATATGCTCCTCCCGTCAAGTTTTCGTAAAGCAGTCTTGCATTTTCCGCTTCCATCTCCAAAAGTGCAAGCTCCGCTCCTGTATGCTTTGCCATATAAAAGCTGACTCTGCCGTCTCTGTGATCAACGATATCACCGCAAATGCAGTAATCGCTTTTATCGTAAGATGTTGTTTTTTTGTACGTATCCGCATCCACCCCGGCATCTGTAACGGTACCGTCATCCGGCATGACCGTTTCCTCAACCGCCCATCTGACTCCGTCCTGAAATACAGCAGAGATATCCGATGCCTGCGCATATACAGTCACTCTCAGACTCTCTCTCGTTTCGCCATACACAGAACGGCGCTTTGCAAAAATTGATGGTTCTGTTTCTACAGGATACGGCGCTGTCTCAAAGCGCACCTTTCTGTCGGGAAGTGTCACTGCAATATCATGCTTGGTTTTCAAATTATGCATATTCTCCATCCTTTCGGTCATCCGTCATATTCCACGACATATTCCTCCCGCAGGACGATTGCGGGACGAAGATATGCCTGTGTTCCGTTTGCCTTTGCGGTGATCAACGCACCGTTTTCACCAACTGCGTTATTATCGGTATCGCGATCCTCTGTTGTCATATTCGGTGTTCGGAGCCACCAGACAATCGGTACTCCCTCCTCCGTACAGCAAACACGGCGCTGCCCAAGAGAAGCTTCCATATCCATTACCGCATAGGGAAGAGGCCTTCCGTCCAGATCGTTTCCGGCGATCGTGTAGTGCAGCTCTTCATATCCGCCGACCTCACCCTTGGATAACAGAAACACACTGCGCTCGACGGCGGAGGGCGTCATGATGCTCTCGCCAACCATTACAGGAATTGATGCCGTCACCGCACATTCCCGCACACGCGCGCTCAATGTCGGGAAGTAGGATTCGCGCAGAAACAGATCTGCACCGCTGTCCTCATACTGCTTTTCCCCTTCATCGTCAAAGAAGCGTGCACCAACGGAAAGCGGGTGGTTTCGCAAGAGAAGGACCTGCCCGCAGGACTGATATTCCTTGTCCCATATCGTATACGGAACTGCCCGTCCACTCTCCGGTAAATACACCGTGGTTCCAACAGAAAAGGAAGCAAGCGCCGCGTGCTCTGCAGAAGAAAAAATGACTCGTCCGATGCCGTTCTCCCGCGTGCAAAGCGTACCTATGGAATACTGCATACCGTCAGCGGCGGTGTAAAAGGAGGATAGCTCTCTTCGAGCACCGTCCTTTGCCGTATAGATTGCCATCAGAGATACACCCCCATCAGATCGCCGTCTGCGATGGTCTCCGCCGCCGTATCCGCATACGAAATGTTACGCAGACGGGGGATTGAGAGATCTCCTCCCGAGGCTGCAACCACATCCTCACCGAGGGTACCGCCACCGATCGAACCCGCTGTGTGGGTGTGTCCCTGCGCAATGATTCCAAGTGCACTCAGATCTGCATCTTCAGAAAGATTGGAAAGATCCGTATTCAGTTTGTTCAGAGCAAAATACGCAGCAGAGTCTGAGGGCAGATCGGCAACAGCCTGCTTCAGCTCCGCAAGGTATGCCCGCATCTGTACGCACCACGCCTCACTGTCAAAGCCCGTCACCGCCCCCGCGACTATACCGCACATTTCGGCATCTGAACGAAGATCGGTCAGCATTGCTTCCGTGATCCTTCTTGCACCGGCAGGGATCTCAATAACGGCAGTCACAAGATCGAAGATCGTGGAACTGCGTACAGGAAGTTTTTCCCGGGTGTCCTTTGTGATCAATTTTCCGTCGGAACGGGTACATTCATACCAGTCCGTCGTGATACTTCCGTCAACAAGATCGAGTCGGTAAACCTTTGCCGCCGTACGTACGGAGGAAGAGATATTGAAGCGGCGGATCTCCTGTACCGAATCATACGCAAAATAACCGTTGATATGGCACGCCCCCGCCTCCGTTAATACCGACATGGCATCCATCGTTCCGAGATTTCCGCCGAGCGGCTTTGTAAAAAAGCCTCCTCCCCTTTCATCAAGAAAGATACCGTTTTTGAAAAAGGAAGAAAAGATCTTTGCCAGAAACGAAGCGTCCACTGCTTTGTTTCCGCGAACCAGACCCGACTCGGTAACCTCTGTTGCTGTCGAATTAAAAATACCGCTGATAAGACTCACGTTCGTTCTCCTTTCATGTGTATCGTTTCACATTTCAGATCATCTATTGATCGTTTTGCTCTCGTCTGCACATTTTTTGATGTACCGGCGCAGGTCAGGGTATGCCGTACCGAAATATGGCTGTATCTGTACCGCTGTCCCCTCATAAATATAGGTGATCTCCGTGATCCTCTCTGTCCATGACATTCCAAGCGATTCACTCACGATCTCGCACTTGTCCCCAAGCGCATAGTGTACATCCGCACACATGGAGGATGTCGTTTCCGTACCGATCGGCGGAAGACAGTGCGTGCTGTCGTTCCCCCCATTTTCCGAGAAGTACACATACGGTGCCGCAACGCCGGAAAGACGGACGATACTTTCATGCGATGCCAGACGCTGACGACCTCTGCTAAGAAGAAGTACCCCATATGCCTCCTCGCTCATCGTTTCCTCACCATCTGTGGACTGAAGATCACGTGCATCCACATAGATCTCCCGCAGCTCCTCATCGCCTGCGCGCAGGTCAAGCGTCAACATCACGCGCTGCTCCCCAACACCCTCTCCCGCAATATAGGCAAAATTCTTGTAATCAGAACGATCACAAAGGAATTCCAGCTTTCCAATGGAAGAAAAAGACGTAGAAAAGATTGCATAACTGTTTTCAGTTTGCGCCTTCGTACGGTCAAGACCGCGATAAACGGAAAATACAAGCTTCCCCGTTCCGTAATCGGGTGTAATGCGGTACCCCGCATCTGCTTTCGATAAGACCTCCCGAAGCCATTCGTCGAGAGGTTGACCGCTGACCTGATCATCGATTTTGATCACATCACCCTGCCCATCAAGCAAAGAAGGAGACTGCCCGACGGTAACACCCGCAATAGACCTTACTCCTGCAAGCTCTCCCGCATTTTCGGAAACGAGCTTTTCCACACAACGCACCAGATCTCCCGACACCATGGTTCCGCGCGGGATCACACGGTCCCCAAGCAATGATTCCGCCATCCGTCCGGATATAGTCAGCCGTCCGATCCCCGATGAAGCACCGTCATCTTCACGGAACGATATACGCTCGATCCTGCCAAGCCCGCGCCGTCCCGTAACACGGATAAACGACGCCCCAAGCGCCGTTTCAAACAGCGCCTGTTCCATGTTCAGAACAAGAGTAAAATCACCGCAATCATAGTAAGCTTCCCGAAAAACAAGAGAAATAAACGAATCGATCGGTCCACCCGCAATGGATAGATCTCGGTTCAAAAAATAAACTTCTGTCATCCTGCCTCCAATGTGTATCGTTACAAATTTATGCACCGTAGTACTTCATTCGATATGACAACTGCGACTCCATCATTCCGGTCGTATGCTCTGCCGATATCTTCAGAGTATTCGTCCCCTTGTTCAGCGGGAAGAATGTGCTGTCGCAATCAAAAAGAAGACACACCTCGCCGTTTTTCTTGATATACTTATTTCCGTTCAACGTCGATATGCTCAGAACATCTCCCGCCGCAAGTGTTGTGAGGACACGGATACAAGAACCGTCCTCCTCTCTTGTAATCACAGGATGGACGATCTCGCAGATACCTTCGTTCTCTGACGGGTATGCCGTCAGAGTTAAAAGGAATCCCGTAGCAGTATCGCCGCCATTCTCCACGATCAGCGTGTCGCCGACAGCGATCGCACCTGCCGTGACTCCTGCGTCTGCCGTTACGGTCAAGGGGAAGGAGAGTAAGTGCTCTGCCTCTCTCGCAAGAACGTTCTTTTCTTCGTCTGCGTAAAAGAACGGATCTGCACAAAAAAGAGGAACACGCACACGGATATAATCGTACAGTGTCGGCTGCGTCATAGTCACCTGACCGCCAAGAACACAGCCGATGCTTCGTACGCGGTCGCCGCGGCGAACCGTCAGTGTACCAAATGCCTTGGGGTCAAAGAATGACATCAACGCAAGGCGAAGTGTTTCACGGTCTGTGTACTGTGCAATCTCAAACAGCAAAACGATCTCTCTGCCCGGTATACGGTTGGAAACAAGATAACTTCCGTCAAGCTGTGCATAATCCGAGCATATAGGCATCGCTTCCGGTGCCTCCGCCCCCTCAATGCCCGAAGACAAAAGGCAAAACGGTGTACCGCTGTCTCCGATCACGATCGATGAATCCCCAAAGGAAAGTGTCAGGGAGAAGGGAGAAGCCGCCGAATCGTTATACGCCATATAACATTGCCTCCATGGTATTTTTGATTGCCCTTGCATGTCCGTAGGGTGTCTGTATCGGTTGATTAAAAACAAAAGTATTGCCCACAACACCGCCGCCAACGGATCGCGCCGAGCCCGTATCTGACACAGAAAGAGACTGCCTCAGCGGAGGGAGCATCTGTGTCGCCTGCAGTGTGTGCGAGCTTGCATGCTGCTGTAGTCCAAGAGAACCCGCACGCATGCTGATTGCGGGATCCCATATCAGTACAGATTCTGACAGTGCATCCATCGCTGTACCAACTGCGCGCCTTGCAGCAAAAATCCCCTCCGCAAGACCGTAGCCAAGCTGCATACCGATCTCATCCCGCATCACCTTGGACGGTGACTGGATCCCAAACGTGTCCTTCAATTTTGCTATCATATCCGAGGATAACGCTTGTACCGTCTGCCAAAGCACCTCGGCAGAATCACGGATTCCCCTCACCATCGATGTAATGATTCCCGCACCGATCTCGGAAAACCCTTTTGTTCCAAGTGACAGCTCCGATAAAATTCCCGACATCATCGACGATGCTGCCCCACGAACGGATACGGTACCGCCGATCAGCCCGTTGCCCAACGACGAAACCATACGGGAAGCCGTCAAGGACATCTGTTGTATAAGTGCATTTCCCGAGGTTGATGCATCCGAGCGCATCCCTCTGTACTGTGTTGCCGCGTAAGAACGAAGTGACTGCAAAAGCTCCTTCATTCTTGCGATCCCCTCTGTCAGGCCGCTGTCATCCAACGCGGCAGCAATAATGACTTTACCATCCGTTTCCTGCATATTTCCCTCCATGTTAATCGTTTTACATTATTGTGTATCGTTACACATTTCGATCAGCTTATCATCGGAAGGAATACGGCAACGCACCTTTTCCGCTGCAGCCTGTGCCCTCATGCCGTCATCCTTGATTTCCGAAAGATCAAAATTCCGCCATTCTATTTTCTGCATGAGCGCGCAATCGTGCGGAAGTGCATAGAATAACGCATCAAATTGCCAAAGATGCAGATATCTGCATTTCAAAAGGTCCATTTGATAGACTCTAAGGAAGGATGCGTACAGAAGCGGCATATCCCACTTGTAAGAAAACAGTCCTGCGGGATGGCCCTCCGTGTCAGGCACGGACACAGTGCTTTGACGTGCAAGACGCTCGGAAAGCGTTTTTCTTCCAACTCTTCCGTCCATCAGATACCAAAGCACCGCCTCTGCCATATCTACAGGATCCGCAAGCATTGCAGACACACCGGATGCATCTGCCGCAAGCAGTTGCGCCGTCTTCATAAACAGCTGTCTCTGCCTGCGCAGATAATACTGCTCTCCCCAAAGCTCGCGAAGACGGATCCCAATCCGGAAATCCGTGCGGATGGGAATGTGTGTCCCGGAGATACGAAGGGTGTTCGGGAAATGCCAAAACGGCAGTTCCCGCAAGGCACCACCATCATGTATCATCGGTATACACCTCGCATTCCTCTCGTGGCAGCATGTAGATTTTCTGCATCATTGCATCGCTCTTCCGCTCCTCCTCCATGCATTCCTCAAGATAGGAAAGCCATAGTCCAAAAGCTTTTTTTGCATTGGAAACGCTCTGCTTTTCTCCAAGGATCGTCGTTTCCATACCGGGAAAAAGAATGCCAAAGAATGTTCGATACATGGAAAAGATTTCTTTCATGTGTTCTGCCGCATCCAGATCCATGACAGCTCCCTCATCCGTCATTTCATCGCAGCGCTGTACCAGCCACGCAGAAGCCTTCTGCAAACGGCCAAGATCCTCCGCATCCGTAATATCAAACGCAAAACGACGCTCGTGAATGATAAATGGCCTCATATTTCAAAACCGTCCTGCATCACTGCAAAAACATCCTTTCCGAGATAAAATTTACGCTTCGATAAAACAAAGCTTTTCCGTATCAAGTTCACCGCTGACTGCATCTCCGCATGCCTTCAGTGTACCGGAGCAGATCAGCGCATCGGTACCGCTTCCCAGTTTTGCAGGACAAACCGTGTACGATCTGCGCATAGCGGGAACACGCCCCTCGGCACTCCCTTTTTTGAAAAGAAACGCCGTAACCACAGATACGACCGCATCTTCACCGACAGCCTCTCCTGTTGTCAGATCCAAAAGCTTTTTTTGAACCATATCCGCATCATATACATCAAAAGCATAGGTAATACTCGGCGCAAAGCCGACAAGATCTGTACGCTCCGTGCTTTCATGAATATATTGTCGTGCATATTCCTTGGGATTTTTGTTTTCCGTAAGGTCGGTAAATCCTTCACCGATCTCACACAAAACGCCGTCACATTCCATATAGGAACGCATTTCGCTTCTTGTGATCAGTCCCATAATCTAACCTCCTGAAATTACGATCAATTTGTGTATGGTTGCTTGTTTGGAGAATATAAAATATCGCATTGAAAACGCATCTCCCATACTGCACCGTCCGCAACGCGTCTGATCCTTGCAGGTGATGCTGCAGCACGGATACGAAATGAGCGGCACGGCAGCACATGATCGCAAAAAAAGCCATTATGCTCCTCCACATACGCCGCAAGTGAGGCAAATAAGGATGCTGCTCTCATACGCATCGCCGTATCATTGTCAGCACATCGCAAGGACACTGTAAATGATCCGGTCTGCATGGATCCTCCATGAACGTAACGCTTTGCTTTTGTGAGTACCGGTTCCATACGAAAGATCGCACAGCCCGGTGCAGACTCCCCCTCAAATCCAAGCCTCATATCGCCGGCAAACACAGGCATTGATGCAACGCAGCGAAAAATTGCCGCATTGACAGATTCCTCATACAACATCCTTTTTCATTTCCCTTTCCACCGTGTCTTGCCATGCAGCAGCGGAAGCGCATTTTGCACGCTCAAACCACCTTGCAGAAGCCAACGGATGTACCTCTTTGTGAAACGTTACACCTTTTTCGTCTCCGTAGTAAACAGCAGACGCATACGGTGTATCCCAAATAACATAACGTAAGCATGGATCCTCTGTTTCCTGTATAAAAGCACTCTCGCAAAGTGTTCCTGTATCGTACGGAACATAGGGATTACAGTCAGACCTGACCGCATCTGCCAGTGCGATTGTGCCCGCTGCGCAGCAGCTTTGCAATACATGCAAGCAATTCGATACATCGAAGTCCACCAAAATATCAATTGACGTCATAGCCCTCCCTATAAATGTATAACGTTTCACACCCCGTACAATCCGTCATCATTCCATGCCTCAAAATGACACCAGTCCACCAAAGTACCGTCGGAAATCTGCGGCGGACGCATCTCACTCTGAACACAGTAAACGATCAATCCCTTACAGGCAGACAGTGCCTCCTGCGGAGACGCATACACGGTAAGATCCCCTCTCGCAACGTAATCCAACCCCGGATGTAAAATGTATTCATTTTCCCTCTGTATCATTGCGGGAAACGCAGATTTTTCTGTTCCGTCCTCTGCAAAGAAAAAGCCGCGCAGGACCTTCCGTTTGTCCTCGGTGTCCTGCCGATTACGGGAACAGCCTCCTGCATTGCCTGCAAGGATCGCTGTATAGCGTGACGGACGGTATTCGGCACATCCGGAATCATTCTCCGTGATATAATGCCAAACCGTCAGAAATTCCTCTTCCATCGGAAAATGCCTCCTTTTCCCGTAACTGAGTCAGTCATACCCAACTGCTGATGATACCGCCCGCGCGCAGCAGTTGGATCATCATCGGACAGACGTCCATACCGAACAAACGAATCTTCCCATTCGTATCCGTGCTTCTCTGCACGGAATAATCCGCAAAGCTCTCCTTTATCGGCTTATCCGAAAAGCAAGCCTGCACAGAGCCTTTCTGCCGCATGAACCATATCTGCCAGTGAGCGGCCTCTCTGACATAATAGTTATCGGGATCCACCCCGCGTCCCGCAAGAAAATCCACCATGCAGGATGCAATACGGTTATATCGATCAAAAATTGCGCGATCGACCGCATCGTCATGATCATCCTGATAGACCTGATAATCACCGTAGCCAGATGCACAATGATTCTCCATTCGATTCCTCCTTGTTAAAAACACCGTTATCGACCGCCCGCACACGACGTAAGCCCCCTGCCGTCGGCAGGCGGCGAAAACAGTCTCCGTGTCTCACGCCCAAGCGGTACAGTACCGTTTGGGCAGATCAGTTCCCTTTTTAACCGAGACAGCGAACCGCAAGCTCGGGATAGACGGTCTTATACGCATACAGAACGTCCATGGAAAGCATTTCGCGCTTATAAACCATGTCATAGCCTCTGACAACACGCAGAGAAATACCGTCAAAGTTGGTAACGTAGGATTCCACCCCCGCAGGCGCTGCCAAGGGACGTGAAACAAACGCAAACGCAGAAGGATGGAACACCAAATTTGCCGTATGCGGACCGACGATATCGATCCTTGTACCGCTCTTCAATGCAGGCAGAGCCGCAGCCACGCGAACACCGGAAATGATGTTTTCCGCCGCAGCGGCGCTATCCTCAGCAACAACATAAGTCTTGCCCTCGATCTTCAGAATATCGCCCGCACAAAGATTGCCAACAA
Organism: Clostridia bacterium; assembly: GCA_017414385.1. Taxonomy (GTDB): domain Bacteria; phylum Bacillota; class Clostridia; order Oscillospirales; family CAG-272; genus RGIG3925. The sequence goes on along the minus strand of JAFQMO010000114.1, from coordinate 15,625 downwards.
GCGCACTGCCCTTGATGCTCAAAACACGGGATCCTTCCTCTACGGCGCCGTTGACAGCAACATTTTCCGCATTGGTCAGCATACCTCCGTGCTGTGCGACCGCCTGGCTCATAAAGTGCTCAACACCAAAGACCTTGCCGAGAGAGCCCTCTCTCAATGCATCCGTGGTACCGCTCTTTTCTGCATTGACGATTGCGGGAATGGTCGCAAACGCGGTGTCCGCCGCAGTATCCCATACCGCATAACGGGGACTCTGAGGAACACGCATGTCATTCAGAGCCTTACGGACATTTGCAAGATCCTCAAGCGATGCAGGTGTCACACCGGCAGTACCGACACAGTTTGCAACATCACGGTAAAGCATCAGACCGTCGCGGTTGATCTTCTCTGCCAGTGCAATTGCCGCAGGACGAATGAACAAACGGTCGATAGAATCAAAATTCAGTGCAGAATCCAACGCCGAAACCTCAATATCCACACTCGCAATCTTGTCAAGCTTGACCTCCACAGAGTCCTCTGTCAATACCTGTGTTGTAACACCTGTATCGGGATCGAATTCCTGTGCGGTATAATTGATGGGCTTGCGGATCTGTACCGTATCACCCTGTTTTGCCGCAAAGGCATCGGAAAAATCATTGTGTACCAAGCGAGGAAACACAAGATTGTCCATGAGATGCGGCAGTGCTGTGCGCGCGATCTCTTTCAGTGTCACAAAAGAATTTGCCATATGTACCTCTCCTTTGAAAAAATAAATTTATAAACAGACATCACAACCAATCCGATCCGCGTCTCCCCTCACATACGGTACCGTACCGTCAACGTCACGCACGTGATTTTTGTGAGTGCCGATTTACCGATAGCGGACCGTTAACGGTGGCCGGAGCTCCGACGCTGTCTGCGAAGGCGGTAATAATCCGCATCGCTGAGAAGATTTTCATCCACAACAGCAGTCGGCTGATAGGTGATCCCTGTTACCGAGCCGCCCGGCATATGATAGACAGGTGCATGCGCCGATGCCGTTTGATAAGCAGGAGCCGACGTGTCCTTGCAGTCTGCAAACAGATACCCATCCGAATCCCGAAGCGAACGCAGCCTTTCGTGTGCAAAACGCAGATCGGGAACGCCGTCCTCGTCAAAGGAAACAGATCTCATATCGATATCCAAAAGCTTTTCCACAAAACCGCAGTTTCTTGCGCCGCTGTCCGCGATCATCTGCTTCAACGCTGCAGAGGCACGCATTTTTCGAAGTGCTGCGCGATGCTCATCAATCGCATCCCTCTGTTCCCTTGCACAGATTTCCTTGGACACGGAGGACATATCCGCCTCAACAGCCTCCCCGGTCCTCACAGCCTCCGCCTCCTGCCCCCTTGCAGCCTCCTGCATACATTCCTTCCTTGCTTCCATACATTCCATTTCTGCCATGACGGATCCTCCTTATCAAAATTGACGTATCAAGTGCCGGGATGACCGATCTCCGCGATCATCGCCTTTGCTGTATCGGGATGCTCCCCGTAATAACGGACACGGTATTCCCAAGGTGCCATCAGCCCTGCATGAACCTCAGAAAGATCCCTTGCACGCTCCGCTGTGGGATCCACAAAAAAGCTGTCATCGAAATCCACACAAACGGTACCGAGCGACGGAAGAGCCTGTTCACAAAGAACTACCGCAAACCAATAAGAGAGCTCTACAAGCATGCGCAGAAAATTTTCCATATGCAGATAGTGCTTCATTGCATACTGCAGCATTTCCTGCTTTTCGCCTGCATACTGTGTCGCCGTTACGACCTTGTCACCGGAAAACCGATAATGACGTGTTCCAAATCCAACCTTAAAGGATAGATAATCCAGCTGCGCCTGAACCGCCATACAGTTCTCCTCCGCACGAAGCTGCGGATTATGCTCAACGATCATTGTGTCCGAGGAAAGATCACCGTCTCCAACCGTGACAAACAGCTGCTGTGCCACATCGTCCGGGGCTACACGGCGCCCGTATCCGTCATCACGGACCAGACTCTGGTTCATGAATACCTTTTTTCCGCCAAGATAAAGATCGCGGCAGAAATTGTTGTACGCAAGATCGACACCACGTAAGTTATCGTAGGCTGATGCAAAGATGGATTCTCCCATGCCCCATTGTACACAAATGGGATCTGTCGGAACAAAATTCGGCTTCAATATAGAAAATAACGGACGCGGCACGTAGAAATAGGAAACGATGTCCTCGGGAAGCGGCATCTCCTTGCCATCCGCACGCAGAAGGTAATTGTCAACACGGTAACGGAAGGAGCCATCTCCTGCGTATTCTTTTCTGTGAAGTGTCACAAATACCGACGGCAGACGCTCTTCGCCAACACCCGCCGAAACGGAGAAGCGGGTATCCGATCCGACAAACGCACACGAAACGATCTCGCCATTCTCGCATTGCAGAGGAAAAATCTGATCAGCCAACAAAAAATTGAACCCAATTCCGGATGCACGTATCAGATTCTTCTGTGCATCGTAAGCGGCACCGAAGAAGTGTGCGGTCACAGCTCCCGTTCCCAGAGCAAAGACCTGCTCTGTCAGCGCGTTGAGCTTGCCGTAGAAATTGCCCTGCGTCAAAATACCGCCGATGCCGTATCGATCGCCGAAGAGAACACGGTCGATCTCCCCGCAGTCGGTACGGACTGTCGTTCGATCGTTGACCAATACAGCCGCCCAATCCTCACAGATCTTCTTGGCCATACCCATCTTATACATTTCTCGCCGTATTACGCCTCCGCCGTGACGTGCCTCTGTAAATACATGAAAGGGCTCGTATCTTCCACGCCACCAATCGCGTGCCACATCCACCGCATCGTAAAGCGACGCAGGCGCCACCGTGCCGCATCTGTCATTCAAAAAATCCAAGATCACATCGCGCATTTGTTTCATAAAAGCCTCCAAATCGAATGTTTGTTCTGTTTTTTGATCAAAAAACAATGCCGTGTTACGGCGGAAGCAGTTTTTTGATATACCCCTCAAATGCGTATTCAAACGCATCAAGAATATCAATGTCCGAGGAAAAGTTGTCAAGACGTACATCCTTTTCGCGAGAAGCATCCCACATGGCACCTGCAAGTCCTGCTGCAACAAGATCGCACCCCCGTACCAAGCGGAGGCGATTCGAAGCAAACAGTGAGGTCTCGCAGGCGATCCTCTCATGGATCGGCAGTTTTTTTGCGTTCATCACCGTCGGCACATTCGCAATAGGAACATTTGTTCTGTTTTTAGGGTAAAAATCTGTGCGCTTACTCAGCGCACGCTTTAATCCGTGAATCAGATACTGTGCCTCACTGTCACAAAATACATACCGAATCGGAACCGACGGAAATTCCTCATGGAGCCGACGAAGGAACGCTGCAAACGCAGCGTTGACATCCTCTGAGCAAACATCTCCATACGTGTTATCAAGCTTTGCATCCGCGAGCACGATCATTTCACAAAAGCCCGTCGTAAACCCGCACGCGACAAAGGTTGTCTTGGATCGGTTACCCCCGAAATCAACCCCGATCGTCGCGAACATCAGCGGCGGAACCCCCTCCCGGTCGATGAAAAAGGCATCGGGATCAGAAGCAAAGCGAGGATAGATCATTCCCTCCGCAGCACAGCGGACACCTTCGATGTCACGTCTGTACCACACCGAGCCGGGATCGTACTGTGCGAGAATATCCGTGAGCTTTTCTTTGGAGATGGTTGCATTGTCAAAAATCGTAAAATGCCCGTAGTTGTAAAAGCTCGGTGACAGTGACCCATCCGCTGACATCGATGCATACCGATCCAAAAAATCGCGGTAGATCGGCGCTGCGGGCGATTCAGGGTTCAAGTCCCAGAAAATTCTCCGGTCCTTTGCCGCGAGCTGACGAGAAAAAGCCTCGCGTATCATCGTCACGTGATGCAGATTGATCTCTGTCGCGATCCACATACCGATCGATAATCCGCGAATCCTTTTGTAGCTGTCTGCATTTTTCCCGCCCGCAAATAAAATGGTCTTTGTGCCTGTCGGGGTTTGAACGTACAGCGCATCACAGCCCTTGAAACGCCCCCACCGGCACCGGCCGCGAAACATAAACTCCAGTCCAAAGCCATTGCAGTCGCCAAGCGTCAGCTTTGCTGTCGCAGAGGTAGAGCCTGTTGCAAGATGCAGCCTGTCGGGTGACACCTCCAAAAGCGATGCAAAAACAAACAGATTGTCAACCGTCTTGCCCGACCGAACCGCCCCCTCCGCAACATTCATCACGCTGTCTCTTGCGCGCCTCATGTACGCAATATGCTTTTCACCGAACCGGTAATCGATCGTTGTCATCGATAAGCTCCATTCCGGACATACTCAAAACTCATCCGTACCGTCACACATATCCTCCTGTATATCTCGATCTGCCGAAGAAGCCTCCGTGTCGGAAATGTACCTCGCGTCCTCCCCGGCAGATCCTCGCAGCATTACCGCGCGGATCCATTCCTCACAGGTAAGTAGGTCCTCCCGTATCGCCGCATCGCCAAAAACGGCACGGCGGATCTCGCAAAGCTCTTCAATATCCTGACGGTAAACAGAGCTCTCCCGATTTTCTCGGATACGTCTTCTTCTTTCCAACATTTCGTAATACAATTTGATTGCACGGATATCACCGTCCTCCGCAAGCCGCAAAAGCTGGTCCCAAACGGCCGAACTTTCTTCCTCTCCGTCTCGCAGCCCCGTTGGGCGGATATCGGTCGTCTCTTCCGTTGTTTTCTGCTGTACCATCACATCATACCATCTCCCCTGCTCCTATAACATGACCTGCCGACCAATTGTTTCCCTCTATCAGACGCACTTACTTCAACGCGCTCTATTATAGCACAAATGTTCGTGTTTGTCAAGTGGTTTTACGATATTTTCGAATGTTTGTTCGCATTTTCGATTGTCTGCACAAATATAAACGCATCAAACACTCCACATTTCTCTGTTTTATACAAGGAATTTCGCAAAAAAGCCCTCTCCTCATTTTCACTCGTCAAATCATAAAAAACATTTGTTCTAAAATCGGCATTCTGAGCACATTGATACTGCCCGCTGTTTTCGTGGCAAGAATATAAAACGGAAGTGTTTCGATCAATCAGAAAAAATTTATAACTTTTTTTCGTTATCTATTGCAAAAAATTACAAAAAAAGGTATAATTATAATATAGTGTGCAGTCCCATAAAACCGAGTCCAAAGCCGGTAGTTCCCATATACTTTTTGAAGCATTCGCCAACACAAACAGATAGGAGGTCATCCAATGAAATGTCCGAATTGCGGTTACACGGAATCGAAGGTCACAGATTCCCGCCCCACTGATGAATATACAACCATTCGCAGAAGAAGAGAGTGTCTTTCCTGTCAGCGCCGTTTCACAACGTATGAGATCATCGACACAATTCCGATTACCGTTGTGAAGAAAAACGGAAAAAAAGAACTTTTTGACAGAAACAAGCTTTTGACAGGCATCATGAAAGCCTGTGACAAGCGTTCCGTAACGCGCGAACAGATGGAAGGGATCGTCAGTGACATCGAGAGTGAGCTTCAGAACGCTCTCTGTACCGAATTTCAATCCAAGCATATCGGTGTCCTTGTCATGGATCGTCTCAAGGAACTGGATGAGGTTGCCTATGTCCGTTTCGCTTCCGTTCACAGAGAATTCAAGGACCTGCAAAGCTTTATGCAGGCGTTGGAAGAAATAGCAAGAAACAAAACCGATACAAGCGAACAGTAAACGACATTTTCGTATCATATCCGACCTAAAAAACATATTTTTCACAAAATCGCACAATTCATCTTGACGATTTCCCGTTTTCATGATATAATGAACGTGAATTGAAAATTCCCAAAAACCGAAAGGAGCTCCCCATGGAATATAACAAGAACCAAAAGTATTTCAAAGCAAAAAGTCTGCTGTTTCTTGCAGGTCTTCCTGTTGTTATTGCAGGTATCATCCTCGCAGTGCTTCTTCCTCGCGGACAGATGATGATCGGTGTCGCGATCATATTGGCAGGCCTCATTTTTGTTATCGCTTGCCTGACCTCCGGCATGAAAGACAGTGATATCGATGCAGCAGTTGCCATCCATATGAATACCATCGAGGCAGATGCAGCGCAGCTGTTCAGGTTCCCCCGTCGTTACGAGGTACTCCATCGTGGTGTTGTCCTTGGCAGTTATGACTATACCCGTCTCGGTGAAGGCGTTCCGATCAAGCGCGGTAAGGATATGAAGTACCGTACAGAGTATTATTGCGGACTTTTGATCAACTTCACAAACGACGGTATGCGTATTCTCTCCAGAAAGTTTTCTATCCTCAAAGATGAGATGGAGCAGGAAAATCTGCATTTCTCCTGGGAAGAGATCGAAAGCGCAAAGCTCGACGAAAGTGTTGCCGAATTCACAATGGTTAACGGTAAGCCCGGTAAGGTTCCTGTAAGCGTTTTGAAGATCATCCTCAAGAGCGGTCAGGAATTCAAATACTGTGTCATCAATAACTCCGATGTTGACGATACCATTGATCTCGTATACCGTCAGGGTATCCGTATTAAGAGGGAAGAGCTCAAGAATAAGGAGAAGCAGGAAGGCTGATATTGATCTGTTTGCACCGTACCAAGTAAAAAACAAAATGCCGCTCAAAAGCGGCATTTTTTATCTTAAAAAGCATATATCGACAGACAAATATCCCGATTTTTTTCAAACTTTTTGAAAAAATTTTTATAACATCTTGCAATAATATGCAAACTGTGTTATACTAAGTGAAAAATATCAGGGAGGACCATTCCAATGAAGAATAACAAACTGCAAATCGCAATTATCGGGTGCGGTACGATCGCTACCATGGAACATATTCCTTGTTATATGAATAACGATGACTGCGAGATCAAATATTTCTGTGACATCATCAAGGAGCGCGCCGACAATGCTGTCAAGGAATATAATTGTGGTACAGCGGTGTACGATTATCATGAGATCCTCAACGATCCGGAACTGGATGCAGTTTCCGTTTGTACACCGAACAATATGCACCCCACCATTTCAATCGACTTTCTCCGCGCAGGAAAGAACGTTCTCTGCGAAAAGCCCGTTGCAAGAACCTACGCAGAGGCGCTTGAAATGCAAAAGGTACAGCATGAGACACAAAAGGTTTTGAATATCGGTGTTGTAAACCGCTTCAACCAAAACGTCAATAAAATCAAAGAGCTCATTGAAAGCGGAGCACTCGGTGATGTATACCATGTTTATATTTCCTTCCGTGCACACAGAGCCATCCCCGGCATCGGTGGTCAGTTCACCACCAAGGAGATCTCCGGCGGCGGTGTCTTGATCGACTGGGGTGTTCACTATCTGGACCTCGTACTGCATTGTATTGGTGAACCCGAGATCCTTTCTGTATCCGGAAAGGCACACAGCAAGATCGGTAAGGATATGAAAAACTATGTATACGATTTCATGTGGGCAGATCATACCAAAAACATCGAAACCGGTATCTATGACGTCGAGGATTCCGTCACTGCCTTTATTCGTACAGAGGGACCGACAATTACATTAAACGGTACGTGGGCACAAAACATCAAGTACGATGACAAGTTTGTCGACTTTCTCGGAGATAAAGCAGGTATCCGCCTCAACTATTGCGGTGACTTCACCATGTGGGGAAGCGCCGACGGACAGATCACCAAGAAAAATATCAATATCGACACCTACGATATGTTCGAAAACGAGATCGACAGCTTCCTGCGCTGTATCCGTACAGGAGAAAAGCTGCCCTCTCATATCGACCACGTCATTCAGACTGCAAAGTTGATGCAAACGATCTATGACTCCTCAGATCTCGGACGAGAGATCACCTTGCAGTAATTTCAAAATCACGATAGAAAAAAGCGGCAACTTATGAAACGTATTCTTTCGACTGCAGAGATGTACGCATGTGACCATGCCGCCATCCGGAGTGGCACTCCCTCACGTGCATTGATGACAAGAGCCGCACGTGCTTGTGTCGATGCGATCCTGCAAAGCAATTTCCCAAACAGAAGCAGCTACGCCGACATAAGGATCCTTGTGCTGTGCGGCCCCGGAAATAACGGAGGAGACGGCATTGCCGCAGCAATGCTTTTGCGTGACCGTGGTATTCAGACAGATATTCTGCTTGCCTGCGATCCCGATCGGCAAATGTCCGCAGAATGCAGATTCCGTTATGAGCTGGCTCTCTCTGAAAACGTCAACTTTGTGGATATCCGTGCCATGCAGAGCACCGTATATCATACCGTCATCGATGCAATCTTTGGTATTGGCATGAACAAACCCGTGCAGGATCCGTACCGAGAGATCATCGAAGCAGCCAATCTGTATTGTGATACACACCGTGTCCCCATGATCTCCATCGATATCCCCTCGGGGATCAACGGAGACAGCGGCACATGTATGGGGTGTGCAATCCGAGCATCAAAAACGCTTGCTATCTCTCATGTCAAGCGCGGTCATCTTTTGTATCCGGGCGCTGCACACAGCGGCGATATCTCCGTCCTTAACATCGGGATCAGTGATGCTCCGCTCAAGAACGAGCCCTGCCAACCGACATATCTGATCACCGACGAGGACCTGCGCTCGCTCCCTGCCCGTCCCAATCACAGCAACAAGGGAACCTATAAGCGCATCCTTATCATTGCAGGATCGAAAAATATGTGCGGAGCAGCCTATCTTTCCGCAAAGGCGGCATACCGTATGGGAGCAGGCCTTGTCGAGATCCTGACTGCGGAAGAAAACCGCATTCCGCTTCAAACCTTACTGCCGGAAGCCGTTCTTTCCACCTACACCCGCAATGCAGACCAAACAGATGGAAACAAAACCCTTTGGAAGGATGCGATCCAAAGAGCCGATGCAATCGTTATCGGTCCGGGGCTCGGAGTGGATAACAACATACAGGATCTTGTCTGCCATGCACTTTCCTGTATTGCAGGATCCGAAAAGCCCGCCGTGGTTGATGCCGATGCGTTGAATATCATCGCAGGCGCCGAACTGCTGCCTCTGCCAAAGCACCCCTGGATCCTCACCCCGCATCCCGGTGAATTTTCCCGCCTGATGAAATGTCCGATCTCTGAGATCTCACAAAATCTGTTTGAAAATGCCCTTCGTTTTGCAAAAGAACAAAACGTTGTCCTTTGTGCAAAGGATACACATTCCGTCATTACAGACGGAAACAAGAGTTTTATCAACATCAGCGGACACAGCGTTATGGCAAAGGGCGGATCGGGAGATGTTTTGACAGGTATCATCGCAGTACTTGCCGCGCAGGGGATGTCACCCCTAGACGCAGCCGCATTTGGTGCATACCTGCACGGAATGGCAGGACGCGAGGCTGCCCGTCGGTTCGGCGCACGCAGCGCGCTGGCATCGGAAATCTGCGACTGTCTTCATACCATACTCCCCTGATATCGAAAAAACGAGGATGTACTGTAAATAGCAGTCCATCCTCGATCTTTTTTGTGCAAATACGCTTAGACAAAACACAGACGCCCCCCGCGCCTTGCGCATGAATGTTGGATCATCCTTGATATACGAAAAACCGCGAATGAATATAAACACAAAACTTATGCAAAATACAGAAGAAAATCTTCAAAAAATAAGAAAAAACACTTTCCTTTTGAAAAAAAGTGTGCTATAATGAAGACAGACAACGGATCTCATATAAAATAAAAAGCGAGATCCCTACAGAAAGGATCATCCGATATGAAACAGTATTATACCATTGATGTGGCAGGCTTGAAGCGTGATCTGCCGCTGTGCGAGCTTACCGACGATCTCCAGATCGGTGCTTTCGTGATTTTCGGCGATGTCGAACTGACAACAGCATCCGCTACTGCCCTGCTTGAAATCGCGCCACCTTTTGACCTTTTGATCACAGCGGAATCCAAGGGCATCCCGCTTGTCTATGAAATGGCAAGACAATCCGGCAATCCCACCTATATTCTTGCAAGAAAATCTCCGAAGCTGTACATGAAAAACGTGATCAAGACAGAGGTCAAATCTATCACGACCGCACGTGTCCAGACACTGTTTTTGGACAGAGAGGACATGGATCGTATGCAGGGAAAGCGTATCCTGATCGTTGATGACGTTGTCAGCACAGGAGAATCGCTCCATGCGTTGGAGATCCTGGTTGAGCGTGCAGGCGGTATCGTTGCAGGAAAAATGGCAATTCTCGCCGAGGGTGACGCAATCGGCAGAGAGGATCTTCTGTATTTGCAGAAGCTTCCTCTGTTTGATAAAGACGGTAATCCAATCGAATAAGACGATCATCACAGACAGGTTACATGTGCCATTGCCGCATGGACCTGTCTTTTTCTCAAAAGAAAAGCGGAGCACTGTCGGTCATCACCGACAGTGCTCCATTTCGTCAAAGCTCAATCATTATAAAACAGTCTCGGAAAAGGATCAGTTCTTCGGAATTGCGTCCTTGTGAGAGAGATTGAGTCTGCCCTTTTCATCGACCTCAATGACCTTAACAAGAAGCTCATCGCCGACTGCAACAACATCCTCTACCTTCTCAACGCGCTTATTATCAAGCTTGGAGATATGAACCAGACCCTCACACTTCGGTGCGATCTCGACGAATGCACCGAACGCCATCAAACGGGTGACAGTACCCTTGTAGATTGCACCGATGATCGGCTCAAATACGATCTCATCGATCATTGCACGTGCAGCGGCAATTGCCTTCTTGTCAATTGCGGAAATATAGATCGTACCGTCTTCTTCAATATCAACCTTTGCGCCGGACTCAGCAACGATCTTCTGAATGACCTTACCGCCGGAGCCGATGACGTCACGGATCTTGTCGACCTTGATCTTCATGGATTCCATCTTAGGTGCAAAATCAGAAACCTCATCTCTGGGCTTCTCGATTGCCTTGAGCATGATGTCGTCGATGATATAGTCACGACCCTTGTGTGTTACCTCAAATGCCTCGCGAATAATCTCGGGAGTCAGACCGTCAATCTTAAGATCCATCTGAATCGCTGTAATACCCTTGTGTGTACCCGCTACCTTAAAGTCCATATCGCCGTAGAAGTCTTCCAGACCCTGAATATCGATCATGGTCATAAAGGATCCGTCCTCTTCGGTGATCAAACCGCAGGAAATACCTGCAACGGGCGCCTTGATCGGAACTCCCGCATCCATCAGAGCAAGTGTAGAGCCGCAGATGGAAGCCTGGGAGGTAGAACCGTTGGAGGAAACGACCTCGGATACCAAGCGGATCGCATAGGGGAATTCCTCGATGGAGGGAAGAACGGGAACGAGCGCACGCTCAGCACGCGCACCGTGACCGATCTCACGACGTCCGGGACCTCTGGAGGACTTTGCCTCACCGGTAGAATAACCGGGCATATTGTAGTGGTGCATATAACGCTTGGTCTCTTCCTCATCGATACCGTCAAGCATCTGAACATCGGAAAGGGAGCCGAGTGTTGCGCAGGTCAGAACCTGTGTCTGACCGCGGGTAAACAAGCCGGTACCGTGTACACGGGGGAGCAGACCGACCTCTGCAGCAAGCGGACGGATCTCGTCCATGCGGCGGCCGTCAACACGCTTCTTGTCAACGAGCAGCCATCTGCGAACGATCTTCTTCTGAATCTTGTAGATAAGCTCCTCGTAAATATCCTCGATCTCAGGATATTCCTCTGCAAACTGTGCAAGGATCGCATCTCTGACAGGCTGCATACGCGCATCACGGACATTCTTGTCATCGGTATCGAGCGCTGCCATAACATCCTTTTCGCAGAATGCAAATACCTTTTCAAACATATCGTGATCAAGCTCACCGGACTCATAAGTGAACTTCGGCTTGCCGATCTCACCGACAATTGCATCGATGAATGCACAAAGCTTCTTGATCTCGTCGTGTGCAAGCATGATCGCATCAAACATATCGTCATCTGCAACTTCTTTTGCACCGGCCTCGATCATAACGACCTTTTCCTTGGAGCCTGCGACTGTCAGCTCAAGAACAGACTTTTCACGCTCCGCAGACGTGGGATTGATAATAAACTTACCGTCAACCATACCGACGAATACACCGGCGATCGGTCCATTCCACGGAATATCGGAAATGGAGAGCGCAATGGATGCGCCGATCATAGCAGTGATCTCGGGGCTGCAATCGTTGTCAACGCTCATAACCGTGAGAGAGAGGTTTACGTCGTTGCGCAGATCCTTGGGGAAGAGGGGACGGATGGGGCGGTCGATTACACGGGATGTCAGGATCGCCTTCTCGCTGGGCTTACCCTCACGTCTGAGGTAACCGCCGGGAATACGGCCGACAGAATACATACGCTCCTCAAAGTCAACGGACAGCGGGAGGAAATCGATTCCGTCTCTGGGATGGCTGCTTGCAGTCGCACAAGCAAGGATTACGGTGTCACCGTAGTGGATCATACAAGAACCGTTTGCAAGTCCTGCGACCTTTCCGGTCTCGACCCACAGGGGTCTGCCTGCAAGCTCTGTCTGGAAAACCTTGTAGTTCTCAAACATAGATAGTACCTCCGATAAAAAATAAAAATTTATAAATTGCGGCGCACATCCGTGTTTAGGAGTTACCGACACCGTAACATCGAAAATCTTACAGCGTCGGTAACTGCTATACACAGACAGCAGCCCGACAAACAAAAAGAGGGGGAGACGTGGAAATCGGTCGGGCAATGCCCGACCGAACCAACGTACACCGAAGATCCGGCAAACGCCTTCAATCAAAACGATGCAATTACTTTCTGAGATGCAGCTTTTCGAGGATCGCACGATAGCGATTGATGTCCTTCTTCTGGAGATAGTTGAGAAGATTTCTTCTGTGACCGACCATCTTCAGCATACCGCGGCGGCTGTGGTGGTCCTTGGGGTTCTTCTTGAAATGCTCATTGAGCTCGTTGATTCTCGCGGTAAGAATCGCGATCTGTACCTCGGGAGAACCGGTATCGGTCTCATGGGTCTTGTTGGCAGCGATCACTGCCTGCTTTGTGTCCTTTTGAATCATGGTATTCACCTCATAAAATATATTTCCCAAAACACAGCACACGGCAGGTGAAGCTGTCCGCAGTAAAAACCGAACGGATCTTTGATCCGCATACCGAGTATTGGGTTCTTGGATGTGCATGAACGCATAACCTATAGTATTATAGCACAGTTTCTTCCTTTTGTAAAGAGTTTTTTTGCTTTTTATCAGACTTTTTGCAAAAATTTCAAAGAATGCACAGGATCCCCCTCTTTTTTTAAGGTCACTCAGGAAACCGACAGCGAATTTTGTGAAAGCTCTTGATTTTTCCTGTAAATGGGGTTATAATAACTATGCGTGAAAACGTAAAAAAGAAAGGAATGAATCATTCACCATGGCAGAAAACTGTACCCACGATTGTTCTACTTGCACGGCAAGCTGTTCCTCCAGAGAAAAGCCCGAAAGCCTGCTTGCTCCGCAGAACAAAAGCTCTCATGTAAAAAAAGTTATCGGCATCGTCTCCGGAAAGGGCGGCGTCGGAAAATCTCTTGTGACATCTCTCCTTGCGGTCACGATGAATCGCAGAGAATATAAAACCGCCATCCTTGATGCAGATATCACAGGTCCGTCCATTCCCAAAGCCTTCGGTGTTCGAGGCGAGATCTTCGGCTCCGAGGACGGCATGCTGCCCCTGGTTTCCAAGATGGGCACAAAGATCATGAGCGTCAACCTGCTGCTCGATGACGAAACAACGCCGGTCGTATGGCGCGGTTCCCTGATCTCCGGAACGGTCAAGCAGTTCTGGTCCGATGTTGTCTGGGACGAGGTCGACTATATGTTTGTCGATATGCCTCCCGGAACCGGCGACGTCCCGCTGACAGTGTTCCAGTCCCTTCCCCTCTCCGGTGTCATCATCGTCACAAGCCCGCAGGAGCTGGTGTCCATGATCGTTGCCAAGGCAGTCCGTATGGCGCAGATGATGAACATCCCCGTTCTCGGACTCGTCGAGAACATGAGTTATATCGAATGTCCCGACTGCAAAAAGAAGATTCCCGTATTCGGAGAAAGCAAGATCGACTCCGTTGCAATGGAATACGGAATTCCCGTCCTTGCGCGGATCCCGCTGGATCCCAATCTTGCAAGCCAATGCGATAACGGCTTGATCGAGCTTTTCGAGGGCGATTTCCTCGACTGTGCAGCAGACGTTGTAGAAGCAGCACCGATCCGCACATTTGATTGATACCACCGACAGGCACCGCGGATACATTCTGCGGTGCTGTCTGTTTTTCAAAAAATAATCCCAAGGAAAGGAGCTTTCCGTATTTGGAAAGCACGGACCAAGCGATGTTCTCCCGTATAAAAGGAAAAAGAATCCTCTGTATTCTCTTTGCGATCAGTACGCTCTGCATGCAGGTACTCCTGCAGGGATGTGTCGGCAGCGAGCAAGGAGACCCCGGCATCGACGCATCAGCTGTTTCTTTTCATCCCACCGTCTTCTATTCCAGAAACGGTAAGATCCGCCTGCTCTACGATAACCAGGTCGACATGCTCTATACCATGGAAGGAAATGACATCGTTTCTCTGTACAAGGGGACCGTATATTCCATTGCCGTATCCTATACGGAGGGTGTCGTAAAAAGGAAGGAAGCAGATGCTGCGATCAAGAATGAATTCTCCGCAAACGGCACCATAACCGTATCGGAGGACAGCAGCACAGCCTCTGTATCCGGATACACCTTCCGCCGTGCCGACATCAGTGTCGCAGACGGGTCCTACGGTGCTGTCCTGTACGGCTCCACCGCAACCGGCTTCGCAAAGATCTATTACATCCTATCCCCTGATGCCTCTGACAGCGATGTGAAGCACGTTGAGGAAATCGTTGCAAGTATCGCATTCGCCGAATACGAAGCAACGGACACAGAGGACGGTGTCAAGGTCTATCTCCAGTAACACAGATTCCCGCAAATTGTACAATCATTCATGAAAAAACAACGAAGGTTTTTTCGTAAATAAAGAAATTGGGATTATTTGTGAATTTTTTCGCAAAGGTCTTGTAATTTGTAAAAGAATGGTATATAATATTTGTGTATTGTGGTAAAGAAACACACGATAAAAAATCCCGTACAAACTAAATTTTATTTTATGGAGGATACTACCATGTCTGTTAAAGTTGCCATCAACGGCTTTGGCCGTATCGGTCGTCTCGCATTCCGCCAGATGTTCGGTGCTGAAGGTTACGAAGTTGTTGCAATCAACGACCTCACCTCTCCCAAGATGCTCGCTCACCTTCTGAAGTACGATACTGCTCAGGGCAGTTACGTCGGCTACATCGGTGAAAACGCTCACACTGTTGAAGCTACCGAGGACTCCATCATTGTTGACGGAAAGGAA
Organism: Clostridia bacterium; assembly: GCA_017414385.1. Classification (GTDB taxonomy): domain Bacteria; phylum Bacillota; class Clostridia; order Oscillospirales; family CAG-272; genus RGIG3925. The sequence continues at coordinate 236 of JAFQMO010000114.1, read as the reverse complement.
ATCAAGATCTACGCTGAGAAGAACGCAGCAGATTGCCCTTGGGGTGCTCTGGATGTTGACGTTGTTCTCGAGTGCACAGGCTTCTACTGCTCCAAGGAGAAGAGCCAGGCTCATATCGATGCAGGCGCAAAGAAGGTTGTTATTTCCGCTCCCGCAGGCAATGATCTGAAGACCATCGTTTTCTCTGTCAACGAGAAAACCCTTACAAAGGAAGACACCATCATTTCCGCAGCTTC
>JAFQMO010000113.1 GCA_017414385.1 Clostridia bacterium | reverse complement strand
GTGGGGGAATACCGGCATTCCGCCGATCTCAAAGAAGTAGTCGCCGGAGCGAAGAAGATCGATCAACTCCTTGTTGTTTTCGGGACGAACCTTGGAGCGGAGCGCACAGGCACCGAGGTGGCATATTTCATGGATATCGGAGCCCGCAGTTACAATAGAGACGTTGTTTGCAAGCGCGTGAAGAGAGACGCTTGTACATGCGGAATTATCATTGGTGCACATGTTGTAGGTCTCAAGACCGTCAATATATGCCGTATCCACGAGGATCCCACTGCGCATCGGATGCGCCTGTAAAAGAATTCTGTCGGGACCGCAGTACTTATCATGAAATTCACGAAAGCTGTCAATGGGCAAACGGCCTGTTTTCCACAAAAAATCCTCATCCACACCGTATACGAGAAAATCCCGCTTCTCTGTTTTTTCGTCATCGACATAAAGACGGTATTCCGAGCCCAGAAGAACAGTCATACCGTGCTTTTCTGCTTCCTTTTTCGCATCCGTAAATGCATCGATCTGCTCTTGAATATCATCCTCGTCCAGGTCGCCGCTGAAATGATTGGTAAGAACGACCACATGATATCCATGCGTCTGCAGACCGTCAAACAGCTCATCAGCCTTCAAATGCGAACAGCCGGACGCAGGTCTTGTATGAGCGTGCAATTCAATCTTATATCGGTATTCCTCGATCAATGTCTGCATATTTTCAAATAACATATTCATCTCTATTCCTCTCTAATTCTTATTTTGTAATCCTATGGAAAAACGGATCAAAAGCAGTGATACGGAAACATCGGGACACCGCCGATCTCAAAGATATAGTCCTTTGATTTCAAAAGCGCCACAAGCTCTGTACTGTTCACGGGCAGCGTCTTGGCACGCAGCGCACAGGCATTGAGCTGCTTGTCCTGGTGAAGATCAGACCCTGCAACAACGATCGGAATACGGTTGTTCCGAATGTAAAGACCGGCATGGGTAACGCCTGCCTCTTCCTTTGGATTGAAATTGAGCTCCATACCGTCTATCAAAGCCGCATCCTCAAAGGTATCGTATTCTCTGTGCGGATGTGCCTGCACGATCAGGCGGTCATCGGACCGAAACATTTTATAAAATTCCTCATAACTTTGCGGAGCAACACGAAGGAAATCCTCCATAAATGTCTCATCGATGCCGTATACCAAATAATCATTTCCATACCAGATCTCTGCACCGAAAATAACGGCAATGCCCTCCGCATCCCCCTCAGCCTTGACATCCTTGTAGTTTTGAATGTAAACACGAAGATCGTCCTCATTGCGAACAAACGGATCCACAACACAAAAATGATTGGTCAGAACGACACCGTCATAGCGGGCTGATTTCAGCGCACGGATAAACTCCTTCGGTGAAAGCTTTGAGCATCCGGATGCGGGATAAGAATGTGCATGCATCTCGATCTTATATTTGTATTGCGAAATATACGCACTGATTTGTTTTTGAACAGAATTCTCCGACATATTGTTTTTTCCTTTCATAGCATTGAATCATAGCATTGAATCATAGCATTGAAGCGCGGCATCCTTGATGAATGGATGATATCCAAAATCACTGCTGTTGTGCGCAGAAGAAGCTCCCCTTAAAAATGGTGATAGGGGAACATGGGGACACCGCCGACCTCAAGGATGTAGTCCTTTGATTTCAAAAGCGACACAAGCTCTGCACCGTCCGCTGGCAGTGTCCTTGCGCGCAGCGCACAGGCATTGAGCTGCTTGTCCTCATGAAGATCGGAGCCTGCAACAACGATCGGAATATGATTGTTCCGAATGTAAAGACCGGCATGGGTAACGCCTGCCTCTTCATTGGGATTGTAATTGAGCTCCATGCCGTCCATCAAAGATGCATCCATGAAACGGCAGGTATCTCTGTGCGGATGTGCCTGCATGATCAGTCGATTTGGAGAACGAAATGCTTCGTAAAACGCCTCATACGTCTGCGGCTTGACCGCAAGCAGCTCCTTCATGAACGCCTCGTCAATACCGTACACCAAATAGTCATTCCTGTCAAACCAAAGCTCCGCACCGAAAATAACGGTGATCCCCTCTTTTTCACCCTCTGCCTGAACATCCTTGAAATTCTGCATATAGACACGAAGATCATCCTCACTGCGTACGAAGGGATCCACAACACTGAAATGATTGGTCAGAACAACAGCATCATAGCCTGCAGACTTCAGCGCACGGATAAACTCCTTCGGTGAAAGCTTTGAGCATCCGGATGCGGGATAAGAATGTGCATGCATCTCGATCTTATATTTGTATTGCGAAATATACGCACCGATTTGTTTTTGTACATTGGTTTCTGTCATAGCTTGATTCCTTTCGCAGAAAATTACACCGCAGCAGAATTGCTGTCAGCATTTATATTGTTGTAGGGAAACAGGATCCTTCCGCCGATCTCAAGCAAATAATCGCGGGACCGCAAAAGCACGCCGAGATCCTTTTCATTTTCCGGACAGATCCGCGCAAGAAGCGCCGATGCACCGACCTCATTGGCAGCGGAAAGCTCTGTACCGGCAAGAACGATCGGGATCGCCTGAGATTCCGCATACCTTACAGATGCCGCAAGCCGATTGTTTGTGGACGGCTGCATATTACATGCCTCGATCCCATCGATCGGAGCCTCGTCCTCGGGGCTGTTTCCGTTACGGAACGGGTGTGCCTGAACAAAGAGGACCTCACCTCCGCCAAGTGCCGTATAGCAGTCACGGTAAGAAGCAGGCGTACACCGGACAAGCTCAAAAAGCCATGCAGGAGATGCACCGTATACCAAATAGGAACGCTCTCCAAAGACCAGCTCCACGCCGAACAGCACACGGATACCCACGGTATCCCCAAGTGCCCTGACCGTTTCAAAACGGTCGATATATGCTTCTGCGGCAGCGCTTGAAAAATCGGTAAACAGATCTGTCACAACGACCGCTTCGTAACCGCGCGCCTTCAGTCCGCGCAGCACCTCTTCGGCAGATGCGCTGTTACTTGACAGCATCGCGCCGATATGTGCGTGCATCTCGATCTTACAGCCATACTGATCCGTATATGGCTTGATCTCGGCAAAGACGGCCGTGTCCTGTACCGCATGCGCAGACGGTATATCCTCTCCGTCAGCTTCATCGGGATCAAACGGATCGTACGGAAGAAGATACTTTCCGCCGATCTCAAACAGATAGTCACGGGAACGCAGAAGCTCGATCAATTCCTGATTTGTTTTCGGCAGGACCTTTGCCCGAAGCGCACTGTTTCCCGCATGCTCGCCGTGGTGAAGATCCGTTCCGACCATCGTGTAACGGACATTATGCTTTTTCGCGTGCTCCGCTGCAAAGTGAATGGCATTCGCCGCACCGTCATGCAGATTAAAAACCTCATAACCGTCAAGATCCTCTGCATTCAACGGAAAATTGTGACGAAACGGATGTGCCTCTATGATCAAAATCTCCGGGGAACGGTATCTTGCCGAGAACTCCGCTGTTGTACGGATGCCACAATTATATACCTCACGCAGAAAATCCTCGTCCACACCGTACAAAAGACAGTCATATTCGTACTCAATCTCTGCACCGAGCAGAACAACAAGCCCCTCCTCTTCGCCGATACGGCGGACCTCTCTGTAATTCTCAAGATATTCCTCAAACGTATCCGGCTGCATGATCGGCTCCTCTGACTGACCGATCACAAAATGATTGGTCAGAACAACTCCGTCATAATTCTGTTCCTTCAATACCCGAACAAAATCCCTCGGAGAAAGCTCTGAGCAAAGGGATCCGGGGTAAGAATGCGCGTGCATTTCGATCTTGTAACGGTACGGTTCCAGCAGCTGCTGAAGCTTTGCATGAATATCAGTCATAGAAATCTCCTCACAGATAAACACTTTTTGTGTTTCAGAGAAAATCGTACGGAATCAGGGGCTTTCCTGAGATCTCAAGCAGATAATCTCTGCTGCGAAGGATCGCAACCAGCTCCCGTGTTGTTTTCGGCATCGTTTTTGTTAATATGGCAGTAGCACCAACCTGATCCTTTGCGTGCAGATCCGATCCCGATGTGATGATCGGTATCTGATGACGGTTGGCATATTCCACTGCAAGATGTACACAGTTGTTTGCGGTAATGCTCATGTTGTAAGCTTCAATACCGTCAATCATTTCCGGCGAGAGCG
>JAFQMO010000112.1 GCA_017414385.1 Clostridia bacterium | reverse complement strand
GGAGGAGGAGATGTTAACAATGCATCCGCCGGGTGCAAAATGCGGTGCAAACAACTTTGACAGATAAAACGGTGCCGTCACGCCAACACGCAGCGCATATTCAAAATTCTCGTAGCTGCCCTCTGCAATACCGCACATTAGGGGAGCAGCGTTGTTGATTAAATAATCGATATGACCATGCTCTGCGATGACCTTCTGCGCAAAACGCTCAAGCGTTTGGCGATCGGCAAGATCCCCCACAAAGCAGTCGTTTTCCAGAAGATCGATCACACAAACCGATGCGCCCGCTGCTTCAAAGGTCTGTCGGATACATTTTCCGATACCGCACGCACCGCCCGTTACAACGACAATCTTATTTTGAAAATCAAACATAACTGTCTCCTTGATCATCAAATCTTATTTTTTGTCTGCGGCGTATAGCCGCACATGATCTCCGTAATGGAATTTTGATAGATATTACCGTCAAGCACATCGCCGTTTGCCGAAAATGAAAGACAGTGAATGTCAAAGGGATCCTCTTCATAGGGATTTTCCGTATTCTCGGACGTCAGATATTCGCCAAGATATTTGCGCGCGTTCCCTTGTGCAAACACAATGTTTCCCTCACCGACACTGATCCCCAAAACGAAAGATAAAAAAAACAGCGGGATGCATCTGCACCCCGCCGGCTCTGTCAATCTTTGTTGGGAGCTACCCAATATACCGCATTGCGGATAACCTTTTGAATATTTGCATCTCTGTATATCGGAAACGATTCGTGACCGGGCTGGAAGTAGAAGACCTTACCTCTTCCTCTGTGATATGCGCAGCCGGAGCGGAATACTCTTCCCGACTCATAACCGGAAATATAGATCAGCTCATCCGGCTGAGGAACATCGTAAAACTCTGTGAACTTTTCCTCCTCGGGCAGCTCAAAGACCTCAGGAAGTCCGCGGTTGATGGGATGCGCGGGACGGACACAGTTGATGACATGCTTTCCGTAGCCCTCGACACAAAGACCGCAGGAGGTACCCATCAGACGAATGAACGGCTTACAGAAATGTGCGGAATGAAGCGGAATGAAACCGCCGCCGTTCAGAACAAATTCCTGAACCTTATCCACGATTTCATCGGGAACCTCATGATGCAGCATATGTCCCCACCAGATAATAACGTCGGTTTCTGCCAGGATCTCATCTGTAATACCGCAGTTTTCATCGAAAAGCGTTGCGGTCTTTACCGAAAGATCGGCATCCTCTGAAAGGAATCCTGCAATTGCGTTATGCATGAACTCCGGATACACAGCACGAACAGCCTCATCCTCTCGATCCTGGTAATGCTCGCACCATACAAGTACTCTGATCATAATCATGTCCTCCAAGTCAATGAAATTTTTCATGATGTATAAATGATACCTGTTTTATTACATAACAATCAAACAAGCACCTAATCATGTGTTATTGTAGCACACAAGTCAGACTTTGTCAAGTCATCAATACCATAATCATCCTTTTTTACGTTGTATACACTTGGAAACAGAGAAAACTGCAGACGCCGATACGAAAGAACTTCGTCCTCTGCGTAAGCACTGTCTTTCGCTGTCATATTCATCAAAGGGAAATGAGTATCGCTCTGCACGGTGCTCCGTCAGCACCACCAAGGTTGATCGGTGCGGCATTCAGAAAATACCGTCCCCCTGGAACCTCCGAGAGCCGTATCCCCTCAAGCAGGACGACCTCCGCGGAAAGCAGGAGCTTATGTACTGCCATCGGCGCATCCTCCGGGCCTACCGTTTGCGATTCGTTGCCGAGAAGATCGACCCCATATTCCGCAAAAACACGTGCCGCCTCCTCTGAAACCACAGCTTTGCCTCCGATCAGAATGCGTTTTGCACAGTCGCTGCCGCTCTCGACAGCCTTTGCAAGAATCGCCTTCGCATCCGCAGATGTCAGAATGCCGTCATGCTTTGTCACATATGCCATGCCGACCGTCTTTGAAAGAGCGATCGCATCCACGGTTTTTCCGTCATTCAAAAAATGATACGGCGCATCGATGTGTGTTCCATTATGAGCACACAGGGAGATTGCGGTCAAATTACAGACATCTCCGTGTTCAACAGAGCAAAGGACTTCACGCTGCGGCGCCGGATCTCCCGGATATACAACGCATCCGAATACCTCTTGTGAAATATCGTAAATTTTCATATCATTTTCCTCTTGTCAAATAGAATAGGAAACACATAAAATGTGTTCCCATCCCATTTTTATATCTGTAATTTTACTTAACAAGAACACCGCCAAAGATATTATCGTACAATGTCGCCCGTTCATTGATCAGGTGCTCTTCCGAATAATTCTCATACCGTTCAAGGCAAATGTTACGGTAGAAGGTCTGATAATCCTCCGGAACACCTCTCAACCAATACGGATACTCCAGTTTGATAAGGAACGTATTATTGTACATTTCGCAGTACGTTCCCGCAATATCGGTTCCGTCCCCGCGGTCCGATCCTCCGTGCATATCAAAGCAATGGCTGAGCGTTTCACCGAGCTCAACATTATGATGTGCAATATATCCCGTCACAGGTGCACCCGTTCCTGCAATAGAATGCCGATTATAATTGAACAGACAGTACTCAATTACAGATTCTGTCCCATTATTATGCACGATTCCGTATCCAAGTCCGTTTGTCTGATTGTGATGGATATAACAGTGGTCCACACGAACCCCCTTGACTCCCACCGGAAGATGAATTCCGCCATGACCGAATCCCGAGATCTCGCAGTTGTCAACACGCATATCGTTTCCTGCGGTAATGCCTTCGTTTCCGGTAGGCGTAAGCGCATAATACTGCGTGTCTGCCCAGTTTTTACCGTCAAAGCATCTCGAATGATGCAATACATGATCATGGGGGTTTCGTCCGTCAAGTACAAGTCCCGTCACACGGGAACGGTCACCCGCCGAGATCATACGGAATGACCGATATCCTGCTTGCCAGATACGGGCGCCCGTGGAAACCTCTCCGTTTTCTCTGATTGCACCGCGGTCGGATGCAAGTGTCACACCCTCACCAAGGACAAGAACACCGACGGATGTCAAATCAATATCCGCATCTCCCTCAATAAAGACGACCTCACCGCTCTGCGCCGCTTCAAGCGCAGAAACAAGCTCTTCAAGGTTTGACACCACGTAATCACCCGTTGTGAATATCTCGCTGTATCCGATACCGCCGCCGATGGGGTCCTCCCCATCCGCGACATAAGCACCGTAGATTACGCCGTCGATCTCTTGCGAGAACTCGCCGCCGTATTCATAGTACTTGGAAAATCCGGAAAATGCCGAAAACACATCCAGCAAATCCTCTGCCGCCTTCTGCGCATTGACCGTACCTGCAGCCGCTTCCTCCTTAAGCGCCGAAAGCGTCACTTCAACGACAGATGCATCGTGATAAATATTACGTGTTACGATATCCGGCACATAGTCTCTTCCGTAGTCCACAGCCTCTGCCGCGTGTGCCTCCACAACGATTCCTCCAAGCGTATCCGCCTTTTTCGGTGTCTGTGTACCGTTATCAAACACGGTCATGCCGGTAAGAATTCCACCGGCAAGAAACACGACCGCCGCAATACCCGGAATCCATCCTGTCTTCATCGATATCCTGCTCCTTTCGTGATTTCTGTAACTGTTCTATTTTACGGAATCAATTCTCCGCCGAAGATATTATCGTACAGCGTTGCTTTCTCGTTTATGAGATCCTCATCCTTATAACTTGATCTGTGTGCAATGCAGACATTCCGATAGAACACCTGATATTCCTCCGGAACACCGCGCAGATAATAGGGACGTTCCGTTGAAAGGAATGTGTTGTTGTACATTTCGCAATAGGTTCCTGCAATATTGGTTCCATCCTCGCGGTCTTCTCCACTATGTATATCAAAGCAATGTCCGAGAGAATCTCCCATCTCGATATTATACCGCGCAATATAGCCCGTTGTGGGAGCACCCGTTGCCGCAATGGAGTGTCGGTTGAAATTGAACAGACAATACTCGATCACCGACTCAGTACCGTTATTGTGGACAATACCGTATCCCATACCCAGCATCTGATTATGGTGGATATAGCAGTGGTCAACCAAAACACCCTTGACCTGAGGCGGCAGATGGACACCGCCATGTCCGAATCCGGAGATCTCGCAGTTATCCACACGCATATTGTTTCCCGCTGTAATTCCCTCTTTGCTGACGATCTTCAGCGCACCGTAGTATTCAGACTGAAAAATGGATGTACCGAAGCATCGATTATGATGCTCCAAATGCTGGTAAGGGTTACCGCCCTCGATGACAAGTCCCGTCACACGGCTGTCATCCCCTGCACGGATCACAGCTGACGAGAGTGTCGAGAGGCTTTTGATCAGCGCACCGCAGGAATAGGTTCCGTCCTCGCGGACATATCCGCGATCGGAGGCGAGCGTTACACCCTCGGGAAGGATCAGCGTTTCCACGCTTGTGACATCGATCACCGCATCCCCTTCAATAAAGACAACCTCTCCGTATTTGGCAGCGGCAAGCGCATCCACGAGGTCATCCAGGCTCGATACGACATAGTCACCCGTTATAAAAATATCGCTGTAACCGATACCGCCGCCGATCGGGTCCTCTCCCTCCTCGACATAAGCACCGTACACTGCACCATCGATGGTATAACTGATCTCATCTGCGTGTGTATAATACTTTGAAAAGCATCCAAGCTCCGTCATGGCATTGGTCATGGCATTGATCACCTTTGTGTCCTTGACCTCGCCTTTTTTCATCTCATTCTGTAACTTTGACAAGATCTCCCACACCTTACCCGTATTACCATACACACTACGCGTTGTAATATCCGGCACATAGTCTCTTCCGTAGTCCACAGCCTCTGCCGCGTGTGCCTCCACAACGATTCCTCCAAGCGTATCCG
>JAFQMO010000111.1 GCA_017414385.1 Clostridia bacterium | reverse complement strand
TGTAAATGAAAAATATCTTGAAATACTGAAAAGCGAGCTCGTGCCGGCGATGGGCTGTACCGAGCCGATCTCCGTCGCATATGCCGCAGCGCTCGCGCGCAAGGTGCTCGGAGTCCTCCCCACATATGTACGGCTGACGGTAAGCGCCAATATCATCAAAAACGTCAAAAGCGTTGTTGTTCCCAACACAGGGGGACTGCGCGGGATCTCAGCGGCGGCTGCCGCGGGAATCGTCGCGGGTAACGCCGATGCGGTGCTTGAGGTGCTCTGCGCGGTCAGTGAGGAGGAAAAAACACAGATTGCCGATTATATGGAAAAAACGCCGATCGAGATCCGTCCCTCCGACGGAAGCTGCGTTTTCGAGGTCGAGGTGCTCGTCGGGACGGCAGAGGATTCCGCCCTTGTTCATCTTGCGGGAGACCATACAAACATCGTCTGCATTGCAAAGAACGGCGTAACACTGCAGCAGAAGCATTACACCTCCGAGGGCGAGATCGAGAAACCGTACCGCGACCTGCTCTCCATCGAGCGCATCGTGGAATATGCAAACGAGGCTGTTCTTACCGATATAGAGCCGATCCTTTCCCGTCAGATCACATATAATACAGCGATCGCCCGGGAGGGACTGCGCGGCACGTGGGGCGCAAGCATCGGAAAAATATTGCTGGATGCTTACGGAGACAGCGTTTCCAACCGCGCAAAGGCATGGGCAGCTGCAGGCTCCGATGCCAGAATGAGCGGCTGCGAGCTTCCTGTCATCATCAATTCGGGAAGCGGAAATCAGGGCATGACCGCGTCTCTCCCCGTGATCGTCTATGCAGAGGAGCTGCACGCACCGCGCGAGCTTCTTTTGCGTGCGCTCATTGTATCCAATCTTGTAACCATCCATATGAAGACGGGTGTGGGCTGTCTCTCTGCGTACTGCGGTGCGACCAGTGCGGGATGCGGTGCAGCGGCAGGCATCACGTATCTGTACGGCGGAGACGCCAATGCCATCTCACACACCATCGTCAATGCGGTTGCCATCAATTCGGGCATGATCTGTGACGGCGCCAAGCCAAGCTGCGCGGCAAAGATCGCATCTGCTGTTGAAGCGGGACTTCTCGGTATGCAGATGCAGCGTTACGGCACGGAATTTTACGCCGGTGAGGGCATCGTCGTCAAGGGGGTTGAAAACACCATCAAAAACATCGGTGAGCTTGCCAGGATCGGCATGAAGGCGACCGACGCCGAGATCATTCGTATGATGACAAGAGACAGCCGGACACCAAAGAGGTCGGAATAAAACCCCGTCCCCAAATAAGAGCTCCGATATAACACAGGCGACCGCCCCGTATCACGGGCAAAAGCCGTAAGCATCGGACATATCAGAAGGAGCAGAGCACTGCCGTATCGAAACGGCAGTGCTCTTTTTTGTCCGTTCTCCATCCGTACCTCTGACGGCAGATGCCGTATGCGTTATTTCTTTCTGCTCTTGAAATCCCGATCGATCTCCCGCTTCCAGGTATCCGACAGCGGTCTGTTCTCCCGGACACTGCAGATGGCATCGTTCATTGCCGTATAATTGAGCTGTGTTCCCCTGCTGTCGCTGTGATAATTCACCGCACGATCCTCCCCGATGCCGTAGCGTGCCGCTGTTTCAACCGCGTCGATATTGGCACCGAGAAACAAAAACTCCCATCCGTATTGCTTTTTTTGACGGCGCACCATCTTCTTCACCTGATCGGCAGTGTAGCGGTGACTTGCGTTTTCCATGCCGTCTGTCGTAATGACAAACAGCGTATGTGCAGGCACATCCTCGGGACGTGCATATTTATGAACGTTTCCGATATGGTGGATCGCACCGCCGAGTGCATCGATCAGCGCCGTGCTTCCGCCCGGAGCATAGTCCTTGTCCCGCATCGGACGGAGCTCCTTCAAGGGGACACGGTCATGAAGGACCTTGCTCTCGTGATCGAACAACACCGTTGATACATAGCACTCTCCCCCCTGCCGTCTCTGCTTTTCCAGCATTGCATTGAAGCCTCCGACAGTGTCAGCCTCAAGTCCTGCCATCGATCCGCTCTTGTCCAGAATAAATACCAGCTCTGTCTTATTGTTGTTGTTTTTCATATCAAAAAACCTCTCTTTCCTTTGATGTCTTAATTATACATCATCGTAAGAGAGGTTTGGTCGCATGAAGGGCGACAAATCACACATCGGTTATTTGATTCTTTCGTCCCACTGTGCTTCCTTGAAGCCGATGAGGACAAAGCCGTCACCGATCAAAATCGGGCGCTTGATGAGCATTCCGTCCGAGGAAAGCAGTGCAAGCATCTCCTCCTCCGTCATTCCCGCAAGCCTGTCCTTGAGACCAAGCGAACGGTACAAAAGACCGCTTGTATTGAAAAGCTTCCGCATGGGCATCCCGCTTTGTGTATGCCATAAACGCAGCTCCTCCTCTGTCGGACGGTCCTCCTTGATATCACGTACCTCGTACGCCTCCCCTCTCTCCGACAGCCATTTCATTGCGCGCTGACAGGTCGTGCAGCGCGGATAACATACCATTTTCAGCATAAAAAGCTCCCTTCTCTCTTCTGCCTCCCCCGTACATCAAGCCCCAAGCAGGCTCTGATCAAAGGCAAACAGCGCTTCGTTGATCTCAAAAATGTTATAATTGCCGCATCGAATAAAATACTCGATGATAATATCAAATTTATAGCTGTGAGACAGCGCAAAGCCGGCTCTTGCAAGCATCTCCTTCGTTTCCTCAAGAGAAAGCTCGAGCGCGATCGCAAAGGCAAGCACCGTCGGCTTGCTCGGTCTGTAATGAACGTCCGAACGGATCTTGGAAAACAGCTTCCGGTCGATATTTGCCCGCTTATAGCACATGACATCACTCATGCCGCGCTCATCGATCTTGCGCAGCAGCATCTGCGAAAAGCTTTCGTCCAGACATCCGAGCATATCGTCAAGCGACACGACCTTCCCCTCATCGGGTACTGCCTCCATCAAAGCCGAGGATGCAGACGTCTGTTTTTTGCCCCCGAAAGCGGGCTTCCTTTTCTGCTTTTTCTGCGATCCTCCGGTTTTTTCTGCCGTCGCTGACGGCTTTGCCATATCCTCGCAGAGATCCTCTGCCGCATTCGGCGCAAGAAGCACCGACATCGGAAGGGCATCTGCTGTCCGGCAGACCCGTTGGCGGCGGTCATCCGTATGTGTCTGCACATAGCAGTCATCCACATATTCCGCAATATCGGAAAACAAGCGCTCCCCAATATCGAAGGAGGCACGGTCGAAGACAACGATATATACCGTCATCTCGTTCTCAAACAGAAATGCGGTGATCTCCTGTACGGCAACACGCAGCGCACGGTCCTTCGGATATCCGTAGATCCCCGAGGAGATCAGCGGGAAGGCAACGCTTTCGCAGCCCCGCTCCCTTGCAAGCTCCAGCGATCTGCGGTAACAGGATGCCAGCTGCTCCTCCTCGCCGTAGATACCGCCCCGATAAACGGGACCGACCGTATGTATGACATATTTACAGGGCAACGCATATCCGCCCGTGACCTTTGCCTCTCCGACCGCACATCCGCCAAGGGTGCTGCATTCTCTGAGCAGTCCCTCTCCCGCGGCACGGTGGATCGCACCGTCCACACCGCCGCCGCCAAGCAGCGTTTCATTTGCGGCATTGACAATGGCATCGACTGCCATCATCGTGATGTCATTTCGTATGATCTGCAGCGGCATACCGTTCCCCTCCCCTGATCCTGTCCGATGACGGATCCTTATTCCAATTCGTTTTTGATGTCGCGGCTCATCAGCTCGTACATGGCCTCTCTCGGAGGACGGTTCTGCTTGATGATTGCATAAACAGCCGCTGTAATGGGCATTTCAACACCGTACCGCTCGGAGAGCGCCATTGCCGCCTCCAGAGCATGATATCCCTCAACGACCATGCCGATCTTCTCCGATGCCTCCTCATAGGACAATCCCCGTCCGATCATTTCACCGCATCGGTTGTTTCGGCTGTGCGGAGAGGTGCAGGTGACGATCAGGTCACCGATCCCCGCAAGCCCCATAAAGGTCTTTTCATGACAGCCCATGGCAAGGCCGATCCGCGTGATCTCCGAAATGCCGCGTGTGATCAGCATTGCGCGCGCATTGTCACCGAGTCCCATGCCGCGCATCATGCCCGCTGCCAGCGCGATGATATTCTTGAGCGCACCGCAGATCTCCACACCGAGCACATCGGTATTGGTATAAACACGCATGCAGGAATTGGAAAATGCTCCCGCGATCCGCATCGCGATCTCTCTGTCCGCACAGGCGGAAACGATCGATGTCGGCATTCCGAGTGCAACCTCCTCTGCGTGTGTCGGACCCGAAAGCGCCGCTACCGTATAGACAAGCGCGGGACGCCTGTGTCCGATCTCATCCTCGATGATCTCCGTCATCGTCTGCAAAGTCTGCCGCTCCACACCCTTTGCGGCACTGGCAAGCACGATCCCGTCCTGCAAATAAGGACAGAGCGCCGCCGCTGTGGAACGAATAAATGCAGACGGAACCACGAACAAAAGAAGCTCCTTGCCGTCACACACAACGGAAAGATCCTTTGTATAACAAATTCCTTCATCGAGCGTAAGTCCCGGAAGATTCTTATGCGTACGTGTTTCTGTCAGCAGATCGATCTCCTCGGGGAGCGCCGACCAAACCGTAACATCACTTCCGTTTTTTGCAAGCAGTGAGGCAAGCGCCAATCCCCACGTACCCGCACCGAGCACACCGATCTTCATGTTAATTCCTCTCTGTATCTGTCTTATGGTCTGTTGTCCGTTTTCGTTTATCCGGATTCTGTTTCCCGCGGACAAATGCACGCGGAAAAGGCATCAGCCGTCTGAGAAAAAGGGACGTATATCCTGCGAAAAACGTCCCATCTGTATTCATTATATCATACAATTCCCATCCCGTCAATGGAGAGCTTGTATCCTTTTTTTGAACTTATGGTTTCTTTTTGGGCTGATACTGCAGTTCATTGACAGAAATGACTGTCACAAATGCACGCGGATCGACGGCACGGATATAGTCCATCAGCCGACGGTATTCCTGATTGTCGACGATCGTCACGATCTCTCTGCGCACCGCACCGTCATATGCACCGATGCTTTCATACAGTGTTGCACCGCTGTGCAGCTCAGAAAGAAGGAATTCCACAATGGCCTCTCTCTTGTCCGAGATCACGCATACGCGCCGCTTGATGTTCAGGCCGAATATAAAGCGATCCACGATGATACCGCCGAAATACGTGCCGAGCACACTGAGCACAACGCTTTTTGTATCGTAACAGACGATCGATGAGAACGCGATCACCATACCGGATAAGCCCATTGCCTGCCCAATGTCCATATGCATATACTTGTTCATGATCTTTGCAACGATATCCAAACCGCCGGAGGATGCATTCCGTGAGAAGAGAAGCGCCGTTCCGATGCCCGAAAGCAAAATATAGCACATCATGTCCAGCAGCGGATCCTCTGTCAGTGATCGGAAATTCGGAAACAAGATCTCAAAAACACCGATCGTGATCGGCAAAACGATCGATGCGTACACCGTTTTGGCACCGAACTCCCGTCCGATCAGAAGGAAGCCGATGAGCAGAAGGGCGGCATTCAAAACAAACGAGATCACCGAGATCGGAAGCGGAATGAAGTTACTGAGCACCATGGCAAGTGCCGAGCCGCTTCCCACGGCAATATGGGACGGAAACATAAAAAAGTATGTTGCCGCCGCTGTCAGAACCGTACCGAAGGTCAAGATCAGATATTCCTTGATGATACGCAGGATCATATTTCATCCTCCTTGAGAAAATTTTCTCTGTGTCCCTTCTTATATTATACCATAAATTTTCGATTTGTCTATCATTGAATTCATTTTTTGAAAAAAAAGCATCCATACTTGAAATATATTGAAGAATATGTTATAATATCCCTGCGACACAATTTCATATATGATTCTGTTTAGGGGGAATACTTTGTAAAAAAGTGTTTTCTCTCTTTTCTCATCCCTAAATGGAATCGAGATTGTGTCGCAGCAATGAGAGGAAATCATTTTTTTGGTGCGTTTCATTGTGGAACGCACTTTTTTATTTTCCTATCAAGCAAATGCCGCGCTCTGCCTATCCCAAGCAAACATATTCGTATTCAGGCAGGCTGTATACAAGGCTCGCGTAATTTACAAATCCTTTTTTGAAATTACATACAGGAGGTTAACAACCATGAGTGAGAAAACACCACAAATCATCAAAGAAGAAAAGGCGCTTGGTTTAACAAAAATCATAGGCTCCGCAATTCAAATACCGGGGGTCAAGGTGACACGTGATTCCTTTCTCAGAGAGCAATTCAAAACCCTTCCCAAAGAAGAGCTTGACATTTTAATTGAAAAAGGTCCGGTAGAAGCAGGATGCTCCAGGGAGGAGCTTCAAAGAAAAGCAAACCGAATCATCAAGGAACGAACCGCGCTTTCCACGGGAACATCCTTTGTTGCGGGTCTGCCCGGCGGTCTGACAATGGCTGCAACCATCCCCGCGGATATTCTTCAATTCTATGCAGTTGCATTGCGGATGGCTCAGGAATTGGTCTATTTATACGGAGAATCGGACATTTGGTGTGAAGGAACACCGGATCCGGATAAGGTAACCAATCAGTTAATCCTATACTGCGGTGTTATGCTTGGCGCAAGCGGTGCCGCACAAACGGTCCGTGTCATGTCATCTGCACTTGCCAAGCAGGCGCTGATAAAGCTTCCGCGACAGGCACTGACGAAGACCGCATACTACCCCATCATCAAAACCATTCTCAAATTTTTCGGATTGTCAATTACCAAAAATACATTTGCAAAAGGCGTTTCCAAGGCGATCCCTGTTGTCGGAGGTGTCATCTCGGGCAGTATCACATTGGCATCCATTCTCCCAATGGGAAATCGGTTGGCAAAAGCACTTGATACGGCACATTTTGATTACACCACGGAGGATTTGAAAACAGATATACAGGTGATCACACAAATCTGCATGGAGGAGGAAAAGGAAGAGCCGCAGAGTCTGCCGGAATCACCTGTGTCATCCGCCAATGAAACGCTTGAAAAAATCAAACAGGCAAAACAAATGCTGGATGAAGGAGTTCTCACAGAGGAAGAATTTTCCGAAATCAAGGAAAAACTGATTTCCAATCTATAAATCACACAAGGAAGCAGATCCACGCCGTTCGGCGCAGATCTGCTTCCTCTTTTTATGTGATATTTAAGGCTGCCACTGCGGCATTTTCGTATCGTAATACACAAGCTCACCGTTTTCATCGACACCTGCTTCGCGGAAGGTCAGCGTGCCCGCGTAACCGCCATTGGAACGGAAGCCGGAGAAAACGATCTTACCGTTCCAAACACCACCCTTGGGTACCGATGCGCACGGAATGATCGGCTCCGAGGGAGACACCCATCCGTCAAAGGGACGGTCGGAATACAGATAATGTGCCTCACCGCAAAGGCTGAAAATGAGGTAATATCTGCCGTTGTAACGGATATAGTCGGGACATTCGGGTTCATCGCTCGTATCGTGTACAAAGATCGGGTCAAGCTCCTCCCAATGATCCATATCCTCGGAAACAAAATGTGCAAGGCACCCCTTCTTCTCCGAAGCGAGCGTCGTTGTCAAAAACATATGGTATTTTCCGTCGTCTGCAAAAACCACCTTCGGATCGCGCGCACTGCTTGCCGTATACCGTTCGGAAAGACGGAAACCGAACTCCGTATCCTTTTCAAAGTGATAGCCGTCCACAGAGATGCTGCGGCGGATCGGTGCCGCAGAATAATCGGACATTCTCACCGTGTAAAATAGGTACTCCATATCGCCCTTCTGTATCCAGGAGCCCGTACAGATCGAGCCCTCCATCGGATCTGTGATCTCCACAGCCATGGGATGAACGGACCAATGCAGGAAATCCTTTGTGGAGATATGTGCCCATTGATGGGCGCCGAGTCCCCATTTGCTGTGATGACGGTGTCTGTCCTTCAGATACAGCAAATGATAGGTATCCCCCTTGACATAGGGCATACAGTCACCAGCATACACCCCGCCGCCCGGTCGCCAGCCCTCTGCACCGACAAAGGTATCTGTCACACACGGGAGCTCTGTTTTTTCCTCTGTATGATCCTCAATGCAAAGCTCCATATCGGTAATGATGGGATCTCCCATGCAAAAGCGCCGATTGCCGTGCGGCCATTCCTCATCGCACAGCACACCGTTGACATACAGCTCGTTTCGATGAGGAAGTGAGATCAGCGTGACCGTATCCCCCGCCTTGACCTCTGCACAAAGGGAAAGCGGTCTGCGGTGGGTGTCATAATACAGATCCAATATGACCTCATCCTCCAAGATCTGGATCTCAAGTGTCTTTCTTCCCGCCTTATATGCTGCCGCATAACAGGGGATCTGCACCGGGGAAAACGTAATCTTCATGTTCTTCATAAGCATTCTCCTCATCTGTCGATCGATTGATATTGAATAAAACCGGAAACACCGTCAAGCGACGGAACGGTCTTTGCCGCAACGGTCGAGAACAACGCCGCACCGACCGATGCCTCTTCCTTGCTCGTATTGAAATAGACCGGCATCTCAAAGGTATCCCGGATCACATATTTGAGCACCTTGATCTTGCGGACCGCGCCGCCCGATGCAACGACCGTATGCTTTCCGCTGACGCATGCATCCGTAAAGAAATCGTACAGCTCTCCGCAGATACCGCGGATCACGCCGAGCGTCAGCGATGCGGGATGGAAGCTGCTGCCGTCAAGGTCCAGGATCCCACCCTTCTGTGCGGGAGAATTCCGCGTACCGAAGAAGGTGGTATGCACCGTCGGCACAGGCGCACCCGACACATATGCCTCCTCGGAAATACGGTTCATAATCTCATACTGTGATACATCCTGCAGTCCCGCCGCTGCCGTATAAGAACGGAAAAAGCGCTCCAAAAGTGCGTATGCCGCCCCGCCGCCGAGTGCCGATCCGCAGATCAGGCTCTTTCCCTTGACAAGCGGACGCAGCTCCAGCCCCTCCGGCATGGCATCGGGGTCTCCCTCTCCGACCATGGAGATCTGACTGCCCGTTCCGATATTGACAAGGATACTGTCGTCCAGCACCTTGACCGAGCCGAGGAAGCTTGCTTGATTGTCACCGATCGCGACCGAAACGGGGATCTCGCGGTAACAGCCGAGGACCGCATAGTCATCTGTCAC
The DNA here is from genome assembly GCA_017414385.1 of Clostridia bacterium. Lineage (GTDB taxonomy): Bacteria > Bacillota > Clostridia > Oscillospirales > CAG-272 > RGIG3925. The sequence continues at coordinate 4,097 of JAFQMO010000111.1, read as the reverse complement.
GGAAGGGATCACCGGTACACCGAGCGAAAGCAGGGCGAGCTTGTCCTCCTTGAATGTACCCGTCTGGACATCAAAAAATCCAAAGCTTGCGGCAACACTGCTATGCAAAAGCGGTGTCGTGCGTTCGGTCAGCCGCATACCGATATAGTCCATAATGCTGCAGAAGGAGACGGCATCCGTCGGAACAAGCCCGTTGCAGCTGTCATAATAGCAGGTCGCAAAGCCGTAGCCCGTCGCGATCCTCTCCCCCGTCAGGGCAGTCATATGGCTGCAGTAGGTCTCCCCGTCGGCATAGACACGGTCGCCCCGCTTATCCTGCCATGTGGTCAGGGGCGAAACGGCATGACCGTCCGCATCGAGGTAAACGATGCCGTGCATCTGTCCTGTAAGACCGATCGAGGTCACACCCGTGTGACTTGCCAGGATATGGTCAAGCAGGTCTATTGCCTTTGCGACGATGCCGTCGGCATCCTGCTGTGCAAAGCCGGGCTCCGCAGTCGGAGCAGCAAAGTCATTTGGAATGTTGTAGACCTCCACCTGACGCTTTGCATCGACATCCAGAACACACGCACTGATGGTCGTGGTTCCGATATCGATACCCACGGCAAGTGCGCCGTATGTACAGGGAGAGGATTCCTCTTCCTCCTCCAGAAGATCCATGCAGTCAAAGCGGTTACCGCTGATCTGCTGCGTGACCGTCTGACAAAACTGATACTGTCTGGAATGCTGTCCGTACTCCTCCTCGATCTCTCCCATTCTGCGCTGTAAAAGTGCCTCCGCCGAAACGATCCGATCGCTCCAAAGACGGATATCCGAAAGAGATATTCCCGCCAGACGGAACAGCTTGATCTGCTTCAGCCGCGCGATGTCCTCCTCTGTATAGTCACGATAGCTGTTGGACATTCGCTGGATCTTCAAAAGTCCCTTGGTTTCATATAAACGGATCGCCTTTTTGGAAAGGCCCGTTATTTTTTCTACCTCATGGATCTTCAACGCCGTCGTCCCCCTTTTTTTTGTTTATTATAAACCTTCACCTAAGGACAATGTCAAGCATTTTTTCTGCTTTCGATGCGTTTTTCAAAGGAAAACAGTCCCGCCGCACAAAACAGCAGCGTTTGTGCGCGGGGCTGTGGTGTTCTGTTTGTCAGGATTTGACGATCAGATAGTACATGGAGGGCGAGATCTCGCCGACACGGAACCTCAGCTTACCGTCGGTCTCCTCTGTGGGTACGGTACCAATATAGAAGCCCTCGGCACTGACCGCCCAGACAGACATTCCTCTCTGATCGGTCTCGATCTCGATCTCTGCCCGAATGTTCTCAATGACAACAGGGGCATGGCCGACATCCAGCATCAGATCACCTGAGAATTTTGCATCTGTGTTTTCCGCACGTCCGACAGTGGTCAGAAGGATGTTGTCGGAGGAGGTGATCGGCGCATCGGTCAGAGAGCTCATTGCAATGACCGCATAATCGGTCTCACAACGCACGGTAACACCCTTCATACGGATCTCGCCGTTTCTGCAGAGAGAACCGTATGCACACTTGGTCATATCGCTGTCGATGATGCCAAGCTCCTTTTCCCAGTCACGGTAAAGCTCTCCTGTATCGGAGCGTGCAAAGGATTCCCGGGGATCCTCGGGCATGGGCGGCAGTCCGTCAACACCGCCGATCGAGGTGGCAAGCTTATAGCGCTCCATATTCGTTCCGAAGATCGAATAATCCCATTCGCAGAGGTCGGGAACGTCCATGCCGTACAGAACATCTCCCTCCTTGATATCTCCGCGGCGGGTGATGAGTGCCGCATGATAGAACAGACCGAACTTTGCAGGATCGTTCCATGTGCAGAATACACCCTGACGGTACGGCGTATTGCCGATCTTGGGCGCCGAAACCTCTTCGCCGATCATCCGCAGATGGTCGAGCTTTGCCGTATAGGAATAGGTATGGATCGCAAAGCCGGACCAGCCCTGGAAGCATCCGATCGCAGCCGAATAGATAACGGATTCTGCGCGGCGCTCATTGGGCCACGGCATATCCCACTCGGAAATATAGGTGGGATAATTGACGTGCGTCAGCGGGGCACAGAGCTTCAGATAAGACTCCGCCTCCTGTGTCACGCCCTTGTTGGTACACTTCTTCTGGAACTCCTGCCAGGACCAATCGTAGAAATACGCATGTCCGTCCAAAAAGTCGCACACCAGCTGAGAACGGTAGTTGTCGGGAGTTGCCTGCCAGTTGGTACCCGCGATCGGGATACGGACGCCGATCTCCTTCATATATGCGTACATCTCGGTATAATAACGGACCTGAAGCTCCGTCTTGAATTCCAGAAGATCACGGTCGCATCGGTCAATGACGGAGATGTCCTCGGCGCGGCGATCGATGCCGTGCTCTGCAAGCCATGCATTGAAGAGCGCATGGAACTCGGAAAGATACGGCTCGGGATACTCTGTTTTATGGAAATGCGGGCTGAAAAGCTCATTCTCGTTTGCGATCTCCGTGAGAATGATGACAGGATCGTCACGGTACGCAAGCTTGGTATAGGGATTCTCATGCAGCCAGATGTCGCGGCAGAATTCCTTCTGCAGATCGATCAGACGGCGGGAGAACACGCTGACGGGCTTTCCCGCATCCCCCAGCGCGTGTGCATTTTCCACACCCTCGTCCGAGCGGAACTTTCGGTATGTGATCATGTCAAGATAGACATAGATGCCTTCATTTTTCAGGCAGTAGATCAGATAGTCAAGGCGGTCCATGCTCTCAGGGTCCAGTGCCGCATCCGTGACGCGCTTACCCTTTGTGAAGCGGAAGATGTTGGGTGTATGCCATTCGGCATCGAGCTGATGGAATCGGATAATATTGATACCGAGCTTTGCCATACGGCGCGCAAGCACCTCTGCATACGCATGGTCGGGGAAACAGCCTGCACCGTTGAAGTTGGTGCCCCAGAATTTCATTTCTGTGCCGTCCTCAAAGACAAACTTTCTGCCCTTTATACCGAGAAAACCGTGCTTTCCTGCGGGCTTTTCGTCCTCAAACACAAACGAAATGTCGATCGGTACATCATCATGGAAAAACGGATAGGGAAAATACTGTTTCATATGACTTCATTACAGTCCCGATACGGAGACTGTCCTTTCCTTGATTTTCTGTTTTTATGTTACCGACGATGACAGCCATCCCGCCGTTTCTCATCGGTTCCTTTTCCTGGCACACCATTATTGTATCATTTCTGCACGTAAAATGTCAAGAGTTTTTGCAAAGATACAAGGGACAACGTCACAACGGTGACAGCACTGTCAGGACTTGACGATCAGGTAGTACATGGAGGGAGACATCTCACCGACACGGAAGCGCAGCTTGCCGTCGACCTCCTCTGTGGGAACGGTTCCGATGTAGAAGCCCTCCGCACCAACCGCCCAGACATTGATGCCGCGCTGATCGGTCTCGATCTCGATCTCTGCCACAATGCGCTCGATCAAAACGGGACCGTGTCCGATATCCAGCATCAGATCCTTCAAAAAGCTTGCGTCTGTATTCTCCGCGCGGCCGACCGTGGTCAGGAGGATATTATCGGACGAGGCGATCGGCGCATCCGTAAGGGAGCTCATTGCAATGACCGCATAATCATTCTCGCAGCGTACCGTGACACCGCTCATGCGGATCTCCCCGTTTCTGCAAAGAGAGCCGTATACGCATTTGGTCATCGGCGTATCAATGATGCCAAGCTCCTTTTCACAGTCCCGCAGCATTTCACCCGTTTCCGAGCGCAGAAGCGATCCGTCGGATGTCCTCGGTACCGGCGGAAGACCGCAGGTATTTTCGATCGCGGTGACGATCTTATACTGATCAAGGCAAGTACCGTAAAGCGAATAATCCCATTCACAAAGATCCGGAACATCCACATAATACAGGCTTTCGCCCTCCCGTACGTCGCCGCGGCGTGTGATCAGTGCCGCATGGTAGAAAAGGCCGAATGCCGCAGGATCGTTCCATGTGCAAAGAACGCCCTCGCGGTACGGTACACCGGCAATCGTCGGCGCAAAGAATTCCCTGCCGAGCATATCGACACGGTCAAGCAGCGTGGTATAGGCA
>JAFQMO010000110.1 GCA_017414385.1 Clostridia bacterium | reverse complement strand
CATATCCCGTATACTGCTCAGATCGGTGATCCCTTGGCGGCACGGGCTTTGCTGCGTATGATGCGTCGCAAGGACGTCATCAAGCTTGTAAAACGTGCAAACGACGTAGCCTCGGGGGGGATTGCGGTTGCGGCGGCTGAGCTTGCAAACGGTCTGAGAATCGACCTTGAGCGAGTTCCTGTTTCGGCACTTGACCGCATCAGTATGGAACGAATGATAGACCCATACGAAATTGCTTTTTCCGAAACACAGGCGCGCATGGTCGTCGTTGTATCCGCTAACCATGCAAACGAGTTTATCGATATTGCAGACGAAGAAAATTTACAGGCGGAAATGATCGGTATTGTTACAGAGGAGCCGAGATTCCGTTTGCTGTATTGTGAACGAAGTCTGCTTTCATTGTCGCGCGCATTTTTGAATTCAACCGGTGCCGAACGGCAGATCGGTGCTTTTATCCCGTCCTCACAGATAGATGATCTGTACCGTACGATCACAGACCGTCTGATGATGGAGGATCTTTCCAAAATGTATCTTCGCATCATGCTTCATCCGGAGGTTGCGGCACAAAAAAATCTGTCACAGCGATTTGATTCAACGGCAGGCGGAAGAAGTGTTGTTTTGCCATTTGGCGGAAGCAGAATGCTCACACCAATGAGTTATACGGCGTTTCGATTCCCCGTGGAATCTATGGAAACAGATCCGGTACATACCTGTGCTGTATTTTCATACGGTTATCAGCCGACCTATGCTGAGCAAAGTCCGTACCACGGTGCGTACCTTTCGGTGCTTCAAACGATTTGCCGTATGACAGCGGCAGGTATCCCCTTTGAACGTATCACTTTATCTCTGCAGGAGTTTTTCCCGTCTGTCGATTCCGATTCGAAACGGTTTGGAGTTCCGCTTGCGGCAATGCTGGGTGCATTCCGTGCGCAAATGGATTACGGAGTTGCGGCAGCGGGCGGAAAGGACAGTATGAACGGAAGCAGCACGCTTGGCGATGTCCCGCCGACGGTGATCGCGTTCGGTGTCGCCGTTACAGAGCAGGAAATGCTTCTGACACCCGAATTCAAAAAAGCAGGAAGCCGCGTTTATCTTCTGACGCCGGCGTATCTTGAAAACCGATTGCCGGATCCCGAGGACGAAAAGAGTCTGCTTTCGTATCTGATGACGCTTCACCGCCGCGGAAAGCTCCATTCCTGTATGGCAGTTTCATCGGGCGGTATTGCGGCAGCCGTTGCACAGATGTGTTTTGGAAATCAGATCGGATTTAATTTTGAGTGTCCCTTGTCTGCGCATATGCTTTTCGATGACCGTCCCGGTGCATTTCTTGTGGAAACGGACGAGGAGCTGCGCGGTACACTTCTCGGACACACAAAGGACGTTGCCAACATTCTGCTTGGCAATACAACGATTCCTTTGAATCTTTTGTCCGGTGCATGGCAAAAAACACAGGAAAAGCTGTATCCGACTGAAACCAATGCCGATGCGCAGGGAATTGTGGCGGCATTTCCGTACCATGGACACAGCCGTTCCTATCCCACGGTCGTTGTTTCGCATCCGAAGGTGCTTCTCCCGATTCTTCCGTATACAACAGGGGAGGATCTTCTTGCTTCACGTTTTACACAAAACGGAATCGAACCGATCCGGATGCTTTTCCGTTGTCGTACAAGCGAGGAAACGGAACGCTCTGTTGAACAGTTCAGAAAGCTGCTTGAGCAAACGCAGCTGCTCGCCTTCGGTGGAGGCGGACTTCCCGATTACAGCTCATTCTCGGCACTGTCAGGTGCCTCGGGTGCATATGCACGTGCATTGTTTTCCATTCCTGCAATGCAGGATGCACTGATGCGTTTTTCCGAACGCTCGGAAACATTGACATTGGGACTCGGAGAGGGCTTCCGTATTTTGCTTGAGGCAGGACTACTGTCTGATATACCGTATCGGGGAACAGAGGGAGATCTGTTTTCATTAACGGAAAATCCGTGTGGTCATTCTGTATCGCAGATGGTGCGGACGCGTGTGATGTCTGTTGCATCTCCCTGGATGCGTTACAGCGCAGTTGGTGACATATATACATTGCCCGTTTCTTCCTGTGCGGGACGCTGCAGTGTATCGGATGAACTGGTGCTTTGGCTTGGTGAACACGGATTGATTGCATCACAGTACATTGACAGCGACAATAATCCAACCATGGAGGTACAGTATAATCCCCTTGGATCCGATTTTGCCATTGAAGGCGTTTTTTCCAAAAATGGCAGGGTATTTGCCCGTATGGCACACTGTGACCGCGTGGACAACTCGCTGGCGATCAATGTACCTGCAAATAAGGAGCAGTCTATTTTCCGTGCGGCGGCCGATTTTTATAAGATCAAATTGTGATCAGCTTCAGGACTGTTTATAACGTCAATATGTAAAAATCGAGGAGACTTCCCTAAAGGAAGTCTCCTCGATGGATATATGTACTTTATTCAGATGTACGTCAATCGTGAATCAAGGCAGGCTGTTGATTCATTTATACAAAGCCTTTTTCGCTTTTGTTACTTGTACACCGTAAACGGTGACACAGATCAGCGAGGAAAGGATCGCTGCAATAAATAGGCATTGCAGCATGGTGCTGTAGATGTTATAAGCGTCATAGAATGCATATCTGCTGCACACGGTAATCTCCGGTACTCCGTCGTTGAAGACATAATGCGGTTCTTCATATAAAGCAGCGGCGTAATAGTATTCACAGATCACATCCCCGGCCTCGGTCTGAATGATACGCCAGGATTTTTGATCCTCATAAAGCTGCTCAAGATCAATATCGTCCGGTACTTGGTCAAACGGTCCCCAACCTTCCTCAAACCAGGCATCGTAATCAGCCTCCATAGCGGCCTTGAATTCCTCAGCAGAATAGAATACCTGTTCTTCTAAAATAGGCTCGTATCCGATACAGTTGACAACGAACGTGCATAATAACAGAATTGCAAGAATGACCGCAAGGACCAGGATCGCTTTTTTCAAAAAATGCTTACGTGATTTTGATAAAAGCAGTGCCTTTTCCTCAAGATGGAGCAGGTTCCGTTTGATCAGAAGATCCTTTACGATCAAATGGTACAGAAGGTAAAGAACGATTCCTCCGAGAATAAGAAGCAGGGCACCGTATAAGAACCACGAGAAAAGGGTAAGTCCGTGTATCCCGGAAAAAAGTCCGAGAGGTAGACAGAAGCAAAACAGCAATACATTGATGACCGTGATAGTACCGGTATACTGCAAGAATGCGGAATTGGTCTTTTGTATTTTCGGAAGGAAAATGTCGTCATCCTCTGCGCTTAACCAAGCCTGTGCACAAAATCCGTATTGACAGATCTCCGATGCCAAGAGACAGATACATGCGATGCCGAATCCGAGGACGCCTCGGATAAAGCCGGTGTTGCAGATAAAGGCGCTGATCAGTGCAAGGACGCTGAGTCCAATAGAGATTGCGGAAAGGTAACGGAATTTTTTGCCCCGTTCATTCAAAAGGTGCTGATATTGTTTTTCGCTTTTTGCCTTCTGCCGCTCAACGGAGGATGTGTCTTCGGCGTGTGACGGACTGTTTTTTTCACCGCGGAGCAGCTCATCTGCAGTAATACCAAATATTTCAGCGATCACGGGGATCAATGCAAGATCCGGTGTCGATTCGTCACATTCCCAACGGCTGACCGTTTTATCTGAAACAAACAGCTTTTCAGCAAGATCCTTTTGTGTCATGCCGTTTGCGCGCCGCAGTACGGATATAAAATGTCCGATGGTCTTTTTTTCCATGATATGAATCCTTTCTGATACGTTACTTGTGTGGTATGTCATGACATTATAAAAATTCTACCAGAATGTCAGAAAAATGTCCACCCCGCAGCGGAAGAATTACTCTCATATCGCGAGAATGATACGAAACATATGGGTATTTTACTACAATTGCCATCAAAAGTCAAGCGGAGCGAGAGAGACAACGAAAAAAACGCGTAAAAGTATTGACAATCGAAAACGATAATGATATAATAATAACAGTGAAACCGTTGATACGGAGATAACGTCACTTAAGACTATACAGAGAGCCCGCGTTGCTGAGAGTCGGGTTAGAAACTATTTGACAAATGGGCCGTAGAGGGTATGGAAGAAAGGATCTTGTTGTGGTTCCGAGTATTCTGTAACGTGCAGACATACGTCAGTTGTCGGGGATATGTCGGTATCCCGAAAGTGTACATCATGTTCGATGTAAATCAAGGTGGCACCGCGGATGGAAATAACCGTTCGTCCTTGACAGAGAATGATATCTGTCGGGGCGTTTTTGTTTTCAGCCTCTTCTGACAGATATACGTCAGAGGAGGTTTTTATGTTTGTTTTGGCAGGACGATGGCGCCGCTGATCCCGGAATCGTACAAAATCAAGAGAACACACAAATTCATTCATAGAAAAGATAAGGAGAACAGTCATGAAATTCAACAACATCGATTTTGATACCTATTTTAAGTCATATCCCGATAAGAACGGTTATTTTGGAAAATACGGCGGCGCCTATATTTCCGAGGATCTCCGCCTTGCAATGAAAGAGATCACAGCGGCATACTATACGATCTGCAAGTCCTCAAAGTTCATTGCGGAGCTTCGTAAGATCCGTCGGGAGTTTCAGGGCAGACCCACGCCGATTTCTTACCTTGAGCGCCTGTCGACAAGCATTGGAAATGTTCAGCTTTATGTCAAGCGAGAGGATCTGAACCATACGGGCGCGCATAAGCTGAATCACTGTATGGGTGAGGCGCTTCTGGCAAAATATATGGGTAAGAAGAAGGTGATCGCGGAGACCGGTGCAGGACAGCACGGTGTCGCGCTTGCAACGGCTGCAGCTTATTTCGGACTGGAATGCGACATCTACATGGGCTCTGTTGATATCCGTAAGCAGGCGCCGAATGTTGCAAGAATGAAGATACTTGGTGCCAATGTTATTGAGGTAACAGAAGGTCTGCAGACACTCAAGGAAGCGGTCGATGCGGCGTTCCTTGCATACAGCAGAGAGTATAAGGATGCGATTTACTGTATCGGTTCCGTTCTTGGACCGCACCCGTTCCCGATGATGGTTCGCGATTTCCAGAGTGTTGTCGGTATTGAGGCAAGAGCACAGTTCCTCGAAATGACGGGTGAGCTTCCCGATGCGATCGTTGCATGTGTCGGCGGCGGATCCAATGCCATGGGATTCTTCTCCGGATTCCTCAATGATCCTGTTACGATCTACGGTGTCGAGCCTCTTGGAAGAGGAAGAAATATGGGTGACCACGCGGCAAGCCTGAATTACGGCGAGGAGGGCATTATGCATGGCTTCAACAGCTTGATGCTTAAGGATGAAAACGGTGATCCTGCACCGGTTTATTCTGTAGCGAGCGGTCTCGATTATCCGTCCTCCGGTCCTGAACACGCTTTCCTGCACGATATCGGCAGAGTTACCTACGATGTCATCAATGACGATGAGACAATAGATGCTTTCTATACGCTCTCAAGAATGGAAGGAATCATTCCTGCAATTGAAAGCGCGCACGCCGTTGCATACGGCATCAAGCTCGCACATGAAATGGAGCACGGTTCTGTTCTGATCAATCTCTCCGGCAGAGGTGATAAGGACATGGATTATGTCATTGAAAGATACGGTATTCGTTGATCATTCTTTTGCGTTTTGAAGTATAGGTATGCATAATATATGAAAACAACGAAAAGAATTGTGATCGCAGCACTTTTTGCGTCCTTGATCTGTGTTTGTACGATGGTGATCCGTGTCCCGTCTCCCTTGAACGGTTATGTCAACCTCGGTGATTGTGTTGTCTTGCTGGCTGCTTGGATGCTTTCTCCGCTTTATGCTTTTCTTGCTGCGGGGATCGGTTCAGCTTTGGCAGATCTCTTTGCCGGATATGTTGTCTATGTACCGATTACCTTTCTTGTGAAAGGGACGATGACGGTCATTGTGTATGGCATATTTGTGCTGCTGAACAAAAAGAAAAAGCCTTTTTTGGCTCGCCTGACGGGTGGAGTCCTTGCTGAGACTTTCATGGTCATCGGGTATTATCTCTTTGAGGGCCTTTTGTACGGATTTGTCTCATCCCTTGTCAATATCCCTGCAAATGCGATTCAGGGCGCTGCAGGACTGCTTTTGGGTATCCTTTTGATACATCTGTTTGAAAAGCAGAAAACATTGAGCTTTTTGAAATGATTGGAGAATCTATGAAGGTTTATCATAATGTTGCGGAGCTGATCGGAAGAACACCGCTTCTTGCATTGGACAATATCGGACGACAGCTTGAGCTGAAGGCAACGGTGCTTGCGAAGTTGGAGTATTTCAATCCGGCAGGATCTGTAAAGGACCGAGTTGCAAAGATGATGATCGAGGAAGCGGAGCGTAGCGGAAGGCTGAAGCCGGGTGCTGTAATCATTGAGCCGACCTCCGGAAATACCGGACTCGGACTTGCATCAGTTGCGGCGGCAAGAGGGTATCGAACGATCATCGTTATGCCCGATACCATGTCTTTGGAAAGACGGATTTTGATGCGTGCATACGGTGCGGAGCTCGTTTTGACAGACGGTGAAAAGGGTATGCATGGAGCAATCGAAAAGGCAGATGCGCTTGCAAAGGAAATTCCGAACAGCTTTGTCCCGGGACAGTTTACAAATCCCGACAATCCCCGTGCGCATCGTGAGTGGACGGGGCCTGAGATCTTCGAGGATACCGACGGAGAGGTTGACATTTTTGTGGCAGGCGTCGGAACAGGCGGCACCCTGAGCGGAGTCGGTGAATATCTGAAATCTGTAAAGCCAAATACAAAGATCGTCGCCGTTGAGCCACAGACATCGGCAGTGCTCTCAGGCGGTGAGCCGGGACCGCATCCGCTGCAGGGAATCGGTGCGGGCTTTGTTCCGGAGGTCCTGAATACGGAGATTTACGATGAGGTTGTTTGCGTTTCCGGCGAGGAAGCGTATGCGGCGCAGCGTATGCTCGGCAGATGTGAGGGAATCCTTGTCGGTATTTCCTCGGGGGCAGCACTTCATGCGGCGATCCTTGAGGCAAAGAAGGAAGAGAACGCAGGGAAGACCATTGTTGTGCTTCTTCCGGATACGGGTGAGCGCTATCTTTCTTCCATGAATTTTGATGATTGATTACTGTTTTTGTGTCCCACGGTACAGAATGTACCGTGGGATCTTTTTATTAAGGTTGTTTGTTTTAGAGATAAATCAAGTAAAATGATTGTTTTATATTGACATACGGAGTGAAATAAGTTATAATTTTAGTATAACAAAGAAAGGATTGGTTTTTACACAATGAAAAAAATTCTGTTTTCTTCACTTATTTTGATCCTTGTGCTTTCTATGATTGGTATGCTTACCGCTTGTGGAGCTCCCAAGGATGATCCTTCCAAGGAAACTGCCGATGATACCACCGGTACATCGTCTGTTACCGTTACCACAAATGATGACGCCACAACTGACGATGTTACAAATGATGAATCTGTAACAACAGAAGCTGTTACCGAGTCTGTTATCACTGATCCTGATCGTTATTTCTACAAGTATGTTGTTATTGTAGGTGTTGACGGCGCAGGTTCCTTCTTCAAAGACGCAAATACTCCTAATTTTGACACCATTTTTGCAAACGGTGCGCTTACATATGAAGCACGTACCGAATCTCCCTCCATCAGTGGTCCGTGTTGGGGCAGTATGTTCCACGGTGTAGCACCCGAGGTTCATATGCTTACCAATGACTCGATCGAAGATAACGTCTACCCGATGACTTCCGATTACCCGAGTATTTTCCGTGTCATCCGTGAACAAATGCCCGAAGCATCCCTCGCATCCTTCTGTAACTGGGATGAAATAAACGTCGGTATTATCGAGGATGAGATCGGTGTATACAAGGCAAGCGAAAGCTCCGATAAGAAGGTTGTCGATGCTGCAGTAGAATATATCAATACGGCAGCAGACAGAGGAGAAGATGTTCCTACATTCATGTACCTGCAGTTTGACCAGGTTGATGCTACCGGTCATAGCTCGGGATACGGTACAACGAATTATCTCAGAGTAATTGAAAAGATGGCTGATACTTATATCCAGACACTTTATCAGGCGTATGCTGATCTCGGCATACTTGAGGATACCCTCTTTATCGTAACGACAGACCATGGCGGTTACGAGAATGACCACGGTGGCGATACCGATGCAGAAATGCTGATTACCTTTGCAGCTGCAGGACAGACTGTTGTAAACGGTACTGTTGGTGATATGTTGATCCGTGATGTTGCCTCTATTGTTGTATATGCGCTTGGTCTTGAGCAGCCGAGCACATGGACATCTCGCGTTCCTTCCGGCCTTTTTGAGGGCGTAGAAGCAGGCGAAAGACCTGAATCATGACGTTTGTTATTTATACTATCTCTATTTTGTTATATCAGTAATGATTTTCGAAAAGAAAATGATAAGTGATCATAAATAACAATTTTACGAGGCAGTTGAAATGATAGATGTTACTTTTTGGATGCAAAATTTTTTGCAGACATTAAATGAGACATTCGTCAATCGTGTTTGGTTTGTTGGCTTGCGAGGAAGTTACGCTCGCGGAGAAGCAACGGAAACAAGCGATATTGACGTTGTTGTAATACTTGATAAATTATCTGCTATTGATATTTGGACCTATAAGGAGATGTTGGATACGCTTCCTCATAGAGAACGGATTTGCGGTTTTCTTTCCGGAAAAGACGATATTATGAATTGGGAACCATCCGACCTGTTTCAGTTTTGTCATGATACCACACCGATTCAAGGGAGCCTTGACGCGGTTCTGACTGTCGTTGACGAAAGTGCAGTGAACAGAGCAATTAAAATCGGTGTTTGTAACATATTCCATGGATGTGTTCACAATATGCTCCATGAAAAGAGTAACGATATTTTGCGAGGTCTATATAAATCGGCATCCTTTGTCGTACAGGCAATTGTCTTTAAGCAGACCGGAAACTATATAAAACATCAAGAAGCATTGCTTGCAGTCGCAATGCCCGATGAAAAAGCCGTTATCAATACATTTTTAAGTTTGAAAAAGGGCGATACGGTTGATTTTCTTCCGATGTCTGAGACACTGTTTGTCTGGGCAAAACAGCGGATTTCCGAAAATCGTTAAACAACCACCCATGGAGCGGTTTTGATATTGATAATAAACGACTGCCGAGAGCAACCATTACGGT
>JAFQMO010000109.1 GCA_017414385.1 Clostridia bacterium | reverse complement strand
GGTTTACGGCGCCCCCGAAGACGACGGAGCATCCACTTACGCGTGGTGTTGGCTTACCGGTCATAATTATAAATATGATACTGTTGGTGTTATTACACACAAAAAAAGTGCATACAGTCCTCGTTGCCTTGAGGAGACTTATAATATTGAAACCTGCACAAAATGCGATCATTACAGCCAAGAGCTTCTGACTGCGGTCTACATCGTCTGCTGCGATGAAGATTAAAAGTTAATATAATCACCGCGAATCTTTTCATAATCGAAAAGATTCGCTTTTTTTGATCTTTTTTTGTTTTTTTATATATTTTTCCTCTTTTGTGCAACAAATCGCTCCAAAAATTACATTGATATTATAGATGTGCATCAATCGGTCCTCGTTCCATGATTGTGTGGGAGCCGACAATACTTTCCGATCGGATATCGTTACGGATGGATGATAAGATTAGAAGCAGACTTATACTTAATCTTGTTAAGCATAAAGAGTGGGTCTGTTTGGAGATATCTTTCGGTGGGAACGATACGTGTTTTTCAAAACACGAAAAAATATATCAAGAGGGTCATTTATGAAAACAGAAGACATGATAAAACTACCGTATGCAAATCCGCCGATTTTTCTGAGTTATCACGATATCGCATTTCCGCTGGGGGTAATGCAAGCCTATCTTGGAGAAAACTTCGAAAAGTGGGTTTGTACCCGCACAAAGGAAATCTTTTTCACGGAGTGGTCGGATATCAATCAGTTTGATCTATCCTTTCACGATATCTGGGGACACTTTGCCGGCCTGACCAACGAACAAAGCATCACTTTGGAAGAAGATCTGATCGAAGTCATGGGGATCGATCTGCTTCCCGTTCTGAAAGAAGCGCTCCGTCGCGGTTATTACATTTACGGTGCATACAATGAACGTTATATACGCGGGAAATGGGCATATCAGCAGGCAGATTACGATCACGATTTTTTGTTGATCGGGTGTGACAATGAAACGTTCATATCGGTAGGATATTTGGCGGACAGAAGCTTTCATGAATTTGAAATCAGTAATCAGGAAATGTATGATAGTCTGACAACAACAAGCGATGGAAAGTTACGTTTGAACTTCGTAAGAATCAATGAAGATGCATCGGCTGAAAACGATATTAGGGAAGCTGTCGAGGAATTGGAAAAATACCTTTCTTCGGCGAAAGCACTTTTTTCGAACGACGTGCGAAAGTTGTCCTACGGTATTTCCTCGCTTGAGCATTTGAAAAAACACTTTTTGCGGGAGGTTCATGAACGGAATCACTTGTTTGCAGACAATCGTTACTGCCGCATTTTATATGAACACAAATGGTGCCTGGAACGTATGACGGCATATTTTGCGCGTGGAAAAAATGCGGAATTGTATCGGACAGCCGCCCAAAATAATCTGAAGCGTACGGAGCAGATTCGGATGTTAAGCTTAAAAATGGAGCTTACCGGAAAAGCTGCGATCGTCGATCAAATAGCACGTCTCATTGACGATATCATTGCGGAAGAAATAGCGTACCTGCCGGGATTTCTTGATGATTTGAGAACATATTCGCTTCCATCATCCGTATAAAAAAATAAGCGACATGATTCAATGACAATAACGCCATTGAAGCACGTTGCTTATTTTTTGACAAAAATGGAAAACACACAAAAAAGAAAAATGTCGAATGATGGATGATTTGGTAAAAACATGGAACGTGCATGCTATAATGAAAACAACCGGAAGCGAGGTGTTCCGGCTGAAATATTTACATTGGAGGAAAAACATGGAGGCACAAAACAAGGCAGCATCTGTATCCGGGACCAGGACAGATGAAGAAACAGTAAAGCTGTTTCTGCTTCTGATGGATGCACAATCGTGGAGCAAAGGGGCACGGAGACTGGAAATAGCGCTGCTGTATCTTTTGCGGGAGGAGCAGCCGGAGGATCATATGGTCAAAGAGCTGTATGCAGAGGTTGCATCGCAAACAAACTGTACATGGGTTGCAGCGGAGCGTTCCTTGCGGTATACGATAAGAAAGTTATGGGATTCACACCCCAATCTATGCAGCAGACTTTTTTATCGAAGCAAGGAACGACTCGAATGTCCGTCTGTATCGATGTTTTTAATTCTGTTTTATACTGCGAATAAGAGGGGAACCATCCGCGAATGGGTCGAACTGTCGGAAGCGCAGTCTCTATCTATATATCCGCGAATCGGAAACATAACATTTTCATTGCCGAGCTTTTGAAGACAAACAGGTTCAGCGCAGATAGACGTTGGTCACGTTTCGTTATTTAGACTCCCAATGATGTAAAGACAAACCTCTCTTGTTTTGACTCCCGCATCTCTTTTTATTTTGAAATTTCAGACTCGCTATGACCGTACGATATCCCTGACCTCCTGCATCTTCAGATCCAATACGTTGCTCATTTCCGCACATTCATTGAGCATATCCGCGATCTGTGCAAGCTTTTCGGGAGACAGATCCTTTTTATAACGCATACGATGCTCCAAATTCGCCCATGTTTCCATTGCGATGGTCCGAAGCTGCACTTCCACACGAACCGGCTTTTTTTCGTCACACAAAAAGATCGGTATCTCAATGATCAGATGAAGACTGCGATAACCGTTTGGCTTCGGCTCGGCAATATAATCCTTACGTCGGATCAATACAACATCGTCCTGCTTCAGAAGACAGTCAGCAAGCATATATACATCATCAATAAAGCCGCAGATCACACGGACACCCGCAACATCGTTCAAATTCTCTTCGATCTCTTCTCTACCAAACGGAAGCTCCAATCGCTGCAGCTTCTGCTGTATGCTGCGCATGGTCTTCAGACGTGTCTTGACCGACTCAATGGGATTCCGTTCTCCATTCATCGAAAGCTGATCGTCCAACACCAAAAATTTGGTTTCCACCTCGCGCATGGCACATCGGTAGTACATCATCATTTTTTCAATATCCTGTGTCAGCTGCTGCATTTCCTGCGGTGTTTTTTTGATCAGCATCTCCATAACAGCCTGCCGTATCATTGCGTTCTGTTCCATATACAATGCCTCCCCTTCATTTGTTTACTCCGCCCATTCTTATGATATCACAAACAAACGAACATATAAAGACGCATCTGTAAACTTTATGATACCCATTCATGAACATAAAAAAACAAAACCGCCGCATCTCCGCAAGGAGACAGCAGCGGTCTTTTTTGACAATTCGTTGTCAGGGGGCACACTCAAGCATGATGTGCTTCGAGATAGGAAACGACATCACCGACAGTGATAAACTTTCTGTAATCATCTTCATCAATTTCGATTCCAAACTTGTCTTCGCAGGTAAATACCAGATCCGCAAGCTCCAAGGAGTTGATTCCTAAATCCGCAACCAATTCCGCTTCCGGCTTGATCTCAACCTCATCAATATCCATTTGCTCAACAAGCAACTTCTTGAACTGTTCAAACATAACGCCTCGTAGTTCCTTTCTAAATTATTGACTAACAGACTTCCATGAATCAGATATCAATATCATACCTATTTTTTTTCGTTTTGTCAACATTTTTTCATAATTCGTAACATTTTTTTCGGAATTTATTCATAATTCGAGCCATGTTGGACGATTCTGTCCCAACATACAGGAAAATTTTCTTGCATTTTGAAAAAAGGACTATACAGATTTTGTTTTTTATGGTATACTTTATGTGACGTGATTGTCCGGTTATTTATGCCGATTCGAAAATCGATATCTATCAAAGAAAGGATATGGTTTACTCATATGAAAATACGTGTTATTTGTTACTCCAAAAAGAAAAAAATGGAAAATTTCTGCGAGATCATCGCAAATGCACAGGACTGCAAGTGGGACAAGCTTCCTCTCGCATATCCCTGTGACAAAGAGCGTCTGACTGTTTTTGTCGTCTCTGCTCCCCATCCCGATCTGCTCCGTATGTGCGGCACGATGACCAAGGACAGAACAGCAAATGTTGCATTCCTTGTCGACGGTAAGGAAAGCAGTGTCCGTCCTTATATTGAGGCTGTAAAGGAAGCCGGAGCAAATGTATTTGATAACATCATGTATGTTAAGACCGGTATCCTTCCCTTCATCGGCGGTGTATCTGCGGAAGAGGCTGCCGCAGTTGAAAAGTGGATTGCGGAGCTTGTAGAAAAGAGCAAGTAATTTCCGCTCCAAAATACGTAATATCCATCATCTGGAAAGGATTTTTATACAATGAAAACCATTGTTGGTATAGACATCGGCGGATCCACCACAAAGATCGTCGGATTCGGCGAGGATATGTCCCTCATCGAGCCAATGTCTGTCCGTGCGACCGATCCGATCACCTCTGTATACGGTGCTTTCGGAAAATTTCTCTCCGTCAATCAGCTTGAGCTTGAGGATATTGAGCGGATCATGATCACCGGTGTCGGCTCCGCCTATATCGATAAGCCCCTGTACGGACGTCCCTGTACACATGTTGCGGAGTTTCAGTGTGTCGGACGGGGAGGCATTTTCCTCTCCGGGCTGAGGGAGGCAATCATCGTTTCCATGGGAACAGGTACCTCTATTTCACACTGCACTTATCCCAATGATGCGATGCACCCCACAGTTACGTACCTTGGCGGTACCGGTGTCGGCGGCGGTACACTCGTTGGTCTTTCCAAAAAAATGCTGAACATGGACTCCATTGACCACATCGTGGAGCTTGCGAAAAACGGAAGCCTGGAAAACATCGATCTTCAGATCAAGGATATGACCAAAAAGGATATTCTCCCGTCCAACATGACTGCTGCGAATTTCGGAAAGGTCAGTGACGTGGCAAGCAAAGCCGATCTTGCATTGGGTATCATCAATATGGTCTATGAGACTGTGGCGATGATGAGTATTTTTGCTGCACGCAGTTATCAGACAAAAGACATCGTTCTGACCGGAAATCTGGCCGTCCTTCCCCAGGCAGAAAACACATTCCGCGCTCTGTCGGATATGTTCTCCATCAATTTCTGTATTCCCGAGCATGCCTGTTATGCAACCGTCATCGGTGCAGCGCTCGCGTGCTTCGATATCCATAACGATCCCGTCTGATTGCGCTGAAATCCCTGTATTTCTTTGCACCAAAAACTGTTTTTTCGCCGTTTTTTTCAGATGCTTCGACATGCAAACCGTTTTTTCCTGCAAATCTACGCATATTTTTTTATCAAATTCGCTTGTTTTTATAATTTATTCACGAAAGATTGTTTAATTTTAATAGT
Organism: Clostridia bacterium; assembly: GCA_017414385.1. Classification (GTDB taxonomy): domain Bacteria; phylum Bacillota; class Clostridia; order Oscillospirales; family CAG-272; genus RGIG3925. Next base: position 5,931 of record JAFQMO010000109.1, on the reverse strand, counting down.
TTGGCGCACTGTTTTTTGTGCATTTGAATGAAGATGTGTAAATTATATCAATTCGTTATTGATATTATTGCAATTTAATGATATAATAAAGTGTAAAGTCAGTGTTTGTTTTTTTGTTATCATTTTCAAAAAACAACACGCGATCGCATGAACACAATTTAGGAGGAATGATCCAAATGAAACGAATTCTTGCATTTCTGCTTGCAATGGTATTGGCACTCGGTATGCTCTCCGGATGTGTCACCAATCCCAGCGGCAGAAACAGAAACAAAAACAAGAACAAAAACCAGGAAAAGGGTGCTGAAATCAACATTTACGTTGGTGAAGAAATCCGTAACTGGGATCCCGCTCTGATGTACAACCAGGCTTCCGCAGCAAAATATTTCGGTCTCATTTATGAAGGTCTTACCCGTATCAACAAGGACGGCAAGATGGAGCTCGTTCTGATCGACAACTACAAGATCATTGAGAACGAAGAAGATAATGAATACAAGATGCAGATCCAGCTGATCGACGCAGGTTGGTCTGACGGCCGTCAGATCTACGCCGATGACGTTATCTTCGCATGGAAGCGTATTCTTGAGCCTGAATTTGAGAGCCCTGCTGCTGCAATGCTCATGAACATCAAGAACGCACGTGCTGTACGCCGCGGCGATGCAACCATCGACGATCTCGGTCTGGAGGCGCTCGACTCCACACTGCTTGAGATTACCTTTGAGGGTAAGATCGACTACGATCTGTTCCTTGAGTACTGTGCTTCTCCCGCACTGGTTCCCCTGCGTGAAGACATTGTCAGCCGTTTTGATGACATCTATTCCGCAGACTATTGGGCAAAGAAGTCCGCTACCATCGTAACCAACGGTCACTTCGCTGTTAAGAACATTGATCCCGATTCCGAAGGTGTTTCCATCACTCTGCAGAGAAACACATTCTACCACTCCTTGGAAAGCAGCCAGGAGACTGATATTGACAAGTATGTCACCCCCTATAAGCTGCACATCTTCTTCAAGCTGGATGCAGAAGGAAGAACAACTGCGTATGACTACGACTACAACACCGGCGTTTTGGAGATCGACGGCACCTATCTGAACACGATCGATGATCAGATCATGTACCTTGCAGACATTCCGGATACAACAAAGGGTGTTGTTACTCAGGATACATTCTCTACCTATTCTCTGTATATCAATACGAAGAACGGCGTTCTCGCAAACGCGAAGGTCAGACAGGCGCTTTCTCTGGCGCTTGACAGAACTGCAATCGCAGATCTGTTCCCCGCAGCCAAGGCTGCTACCGGTCTCGTTCCGCTGCCCGTATTTGCAACAAAGCTGCGCGGCGACACATTCCGTGAAAAGGCAGGCGATATTCTTTCTGCATCTGCAAATGCCGCAGAAGCAAAGAGTCTTCTTTCTCAGGCAGGTGTCAGCTCCGGAACCATCACCTATACCTACTATGTCGGTGACGAAAACGGTGCTGCTGTTGCAGAAAATGTAAAGGCAGCATGGGAGGCTCTCGGATTTACCGTTAAGCTTAACCCTCTCAGCATCAATGATTACAACCTCTGCTTCTTCCGTGACATCGGAACAGAAGAGGAGCCCGGCACAAATGAGTATAACTTCGAAGTAATCGCAATGGACTATCAGACACTCTCCACAAACGCATTCTCTGTTCTGGCTCCGTTCGCACTCGAGTTCTCCGGTTCTGCAAAGGATACCGAAAACAACGACTTCTCCGAGGTTCCCGCAATTTGTGCATACAACAGCGAAGCATATAATGCTTTGATCGAAGAGGCATACGCAGCACAGACACGCGATGATATGCTGAACAAGCTCATCGAAGCAGAAAAGCTTCTGTTGACCGATGCACCCATCATTCCTCTCGCATTCCAGGTAGACACCTACATTTACCATGACGATGTCCTCTCCGGTATCAGCACAAACTATTTTGCAAGCAGAGTCTTCTCCAAGCTGAAGATGAAGGATTTCGCAAAGTATAAGCCGGTTGAAACCGAGGAAACAAACTGATTTATCAAATAAAAAGCAGGACGGCCTTGCACATTGCAAGGCCGTCCTTTTTCACCTTTTTTCATTTTTGACATATACTGCGGAAGAAAGATGAAAGGAGAGATCCGTTCTATGTTTGCCATCAAACCTTATCAGCGATTGCGCGCAGTAGAATATGCACAGAAATGGGCATATTCAAGAAGTCCACTGTTTCAGGACTATACAGATTTTGGCGGAGACTGTACAAATTTTATTTCTCAGTGTCTGCTTGCGGGAAGCTGTGTCATGAATCCTCTTCCCACATTCGGCTGGTATTACCGTTCCGAAAACGATTACAGCCCTTCCTGGACCGGTGTTCCCTTTCTCTACAATTTTTTAACAGCCAACATGGAGGAAGGACCATTCGGTGACGAGATCCCACCCGACAGTGCAGAGCTTGGAGATATCGTACAGCTTGGCCGCGCGGACGGTACTTATTATCACACACTCATCATCACAGGAATCCGTGACGATGAAATACTGGTCAGCGCACACGACAACAATGCATACAATCGCGCCCTATCCTCATATACGTACAGCAATGCACGTTTCATCCATATTCGAGGGGTACGCTTTTTGATTGCTGAAAATGACTGCTGCTTCATCGGACTGATAAACGGAACATCGATCTTCCCCGATGCCGCCCGCAGGGAAGCCTTGACCTGTTATCCTGCAGCAGACATCCCGTCCATCCCCACACAGGAGCCGGAGGATGTTTCTCCCGAGACAGAGCGTCCCGCAGATATACTCCCGGAAAACACCCCGTCTCCGACACCGCCGACGAATACAGACGTTCCGCCCGGCATATAAAGCATCAGTTTTCCAAAATCATTTCCGCAAGTGTTTCTCCGAGATAATATGCCGCGCTGCGAGCCTCCTGAACGCTGTTCCCCGCTGCACCGATCTCAAGAAGCAGAGAACCCTTGGCGTATTGTGCATTGAAGGTCGCCGACCGCAGGTTGATCGGTCTTGCAAAGGACGGAAAGACATCATTCAGTCTTTTTTGCAGCTGTACAGCAACCGTCAAATTCTCCTTCCAATGCGGATGATATGCCCCTGCCTCGTTTGTTCCGACAACACTCATGATCTGCGCACAGACCTCACCGTTGATCTGCGTCACAGGTCGGATCATATCACCGTTCCCTGTCGTCAATGCATCACGGTGCACATCAAAAACATATTGTATGGAAGGATACTGTGCAACCATTTTTTGAATATAAGCCGCCGATTTGGTATATGCATCTGCATAAGACACAAAATCAAACATCTCTGTGCAATGGATCACCGGTACTCCTGCAGAACGCAGTGTTTTTGCAAGAACCGCCCCCACAGAGACAACATTTTCCTCGATATTCTCCGACCGTGCGGAAAAGTCCTCCTTCACAGATATGGCACCGTCAGGTGCATATGCTTCTGTGCCGTGTGTATGTACAATCAGAACAAGCGGCATCTTGGTGTCGTTTTCCGGTTGCTCTGACGGAGAAAATACAGACTTTGCAGCCGAGATCGGATAGTCCGCCTCAAGCATGGATAAAATGTCGGGAGAATATGCGGTCTGATTGGAAAGCAGGATACCGCCGTTTTTTTCATTACGCAAAGATGCTTCCCCGGAAAGATCCATGGGGATCAATGCGTATCTGTCGCTATCGACAAGAGACGGATCGTAGGTATACAGATCCCCTCCGTCCTCCTGCAAAATCCAATCCCGTTCTCCCGACAGCGGCGGAGACGGCAGATCCTCGGTTCCGTATCGGTTTTCCGCAGATTCGGGATCATAGACATGCGGTCCCGCCCCCGGGATCATTACACGGTCTCCCTCGTTCTGTGATGGGACCTGCTGCGGTTTTATCTCATGCAACCATCCGCCTGCAGTATCGATGACCGTCGAAAGATCGGCATGATAAAAGGTATACGAAAGCACCTGTGTCGGTACGGAAACAGATTCGGTTCGTGGGCGCAGATCAAATATATCGCAACGCAAATATCGGGAGACCGTATTGCCGTTAAGGGCGCCCTGTAAACGAAACAGCAATAGGAACAAAACGGCACACATGGAAGCAGACAGCATAAAATGTACCAAAAAGCTTCGATATCCATACTGCAACCTGATCCATATTTGATGCAGCCGCCCGGACATTCGTGCTCCCGGACGGTTTTCTTTTTTTTCAGAATGGCGCATAACAGTTCCCTCGCATTACATTTCCTTTTTTACTTCAGTATATGCAAGGGCATTATATAATAGAACGCTTTTTCCCTTAAACACGGCAAAACCATTCGCCGGCAACCGACACTCCAAGAACGATCTCATTCAAAACCTGAGCGATCAGTCTCGCAAATTCTTTAACGTCACAGTCAATATCCTTTGGAGAAACAAAGCCCATATCCGAGTCCTTCAGAACACCGATCAAGCGGGCGGTCAAGGGATTTGTATCATCCTGCATCTGAGGCAAAAGGTCGGATGCCTCAAGTCCGCGATAGATCAATGTTGCAGCAGAAATGACAGTCGGAACACCGACGGTCAAAACAGGGACCCCCAATGTCTCACGGTCAAGCGGACTGCGTTTGTTGCCGATCCCTCCGCCCGGATGGATCCCTGTTGTGGAGATCTGCACCGTTCTGCAAAGACTTCGCATTTCCGATGCGGCAAGTGCATCCACAAGAATCACAAGATCCGGCTGAACGGTTTGAACAGCCCCTCTCACAAGCTCAAGCGTTTCAATTCCCGTCTGCCCCACAACCATCGGACAAAAAGCCGCATGCATATGGACCGAATCCAAGAACGCCCCTGCAAAGGCGGCATCTTCTTCCAAATGGCGGGTAACATTCAACGCATTGACACACGCAGGTCCGATCGCATCCGGTGTCAGCTCGGGATTGCCAAGTCCCACGGTAAAGATCGAGCATCTTCTCCCCCGCAAGGTACCGTCCTCCTGCGGTATCGAAAATGTATCTCCGAGCAACACGGTGATCGCATCCGATAACGTATGCCGCAATGCAGATACGCAGTTTTGATAATCCCTCGATGACAACAGCCGCAGCTTTCCCGTGTGCACGGTATAATACGTTCCGATGCTTTTCTGAAGCAGCGCTTCCCCCTCTTTGTTTTCCACACATAGCTTTTCCACCTCAATACCCCCCTCGGAATAGCTGCAGTATCGGATGCCCCTCTCCTCAATAGTACACGTTTCGGTGTCGGAGTCTTTTCTGTGCGCAGCAAACAGCTCACTTGCCATATCTGTTCTGCAATAAGCGTGCAGGGATTGCTCTGATATCTTTGGTTTCATTACGGGTATCTCCTTCGGCATCACGATCGTTCTCCGACCGTGAATCACATATTACAATATTATCATCTGCACTTTACAAAAAAATATACCGTAATTCCACCATTCACCATATTCAAAAGAAAAACGGTGTATATCGCGTTTTTGCGATATACACCGTAGAGGATTACGAAAGGATCGGCTTTATTTGATAAACATAAAGCGTTCAAAAAGGACAAGTGCTCTTGCTCGCCCTTGAACTGCAGACACAATGCCATAGATTGCAAGCGCCCACGGGATCAGGGAAATCAATGTGCAAAGAAGCGAAACGACCCAGCCAATGATCAAGAGTCCGCCGAAAATGCCATTTAGAATTCCTGATGCAGCTCCAATGATCAAATGCCATACAAAATAATTGAGGCCTCTCTTTGCATGATATTGCGCAAACGGAGACTCCCGCATACCCAACAACGGAACCAATACCAAAATATACAGATAGCTGAGAATCGATACCGTTTTATTCATTTCGATATCCTGTGGCTTGAAGCTTGCAGTCGTATCCTCATATGCAAGCAGGGTGCTGAGCTTCTCTTCAAATATGCTCTGTGCAAAGCCTGTCTGCTTGGATG
>JAFQMO010000108.1 GCA_017414385.1 Clostridia bacterium | reverse complement strand
TGTCATCGCAAGCATCAAAAGAAAATATACGGCAAATGCCAGGATCTGTAAGAGCGGTGCTCCCGTTGCCGCAAGATCCTCTCTGTAAAGAAGCGACAGAAGCGGCTTTGCAAGGACCGACATTCCCGCCGTACACGGCAGTGCGATCCATGAGGTAACGATCAACGCGGTACGGATCATCTCATCCCTTTTTCGGTTTCCGTCTTTTTTTCGTCCGCTTGCAGCCGTAATGATCGGAATCAGTGCAGTTGTGACGGGATAGATCAGGATCGGCGGCAAATTGAACATTGGAACGGCAAGTGAGGTATAGTTACCAAACAGGCGCAGTGCCTGCTCCGGTGGTACACCGCATCCGCTCAGACGCCGTATCACGATCATAGAATCAAGCATATCACATAAACTCATCACCGACGCACTGAAGGTCACAGGCAGCGCAAAGCGCCACAGCCTGCCAAGCAGCACTGTCCACGGCTCTGTATTCCTTGGTCTCTCCGTCTTGAAAACACCGTGTTTTCTTTGAACCGGCAGCATTGCTGCAAGCATAACAAGCATTCCCAAAAAGCTGCCGATGCTGAGGCCCGATATCGCATATGCCGCAATGACACAAAGGGACTTTCCCCGGCGGATCGCATACGCACCGAGCAAAAGACCGAATCCCATTTTTGCAACTGCCTCAATGACCTGCGAAACCGATGCGGGCAGCATGGTACCAAGTCCCTGATACCATCCACGCAGTGCGCTGGCAATACAAATAAAGAACAGTGCAGGTGCGATCGCAGCAATGGCGTACGATGCATCATCCACCTTCTGCAGAGATGCAAAAAGAGGCGCCCCAATCCACATACAGAGACTTCCGGCAAGGCCAACCGCACAAAACGACCCCAGCGTCACATTACGCATCCGTCGAAGCAAATACCCTCTCTGTTCCGTAGTCTCTGCCGCATACCGTGCTGTCATGACAGCCGCCGCAACAGGAAGCCCCGCTGTCGAGATCATATAAAACCATTTGTAGACCGCATATGCGAGATTGAAGTACCCCATACCATCGTCGCCGAGCATATGTGTCAGGGGTACCTTCAGGAAAAGACCGCATACCTTTGTCAACACGTTTGACAATGTCAAAAAAAACACACCCGAAAAAAACTGTCTGCCAATACGGCTCTGGAAAACCGATTCTTTGATTCTCATAAAAATATCCCTGCTTTCCGTTTCTGATCAAGCAATACTTTTTGAAACGTCCTCGCAGGGAATTTTTTACATCATATATCAATCAAAATAGTGTGCAACCGTATGGCGCATCGCAGTCTTGACCGCTTCAAGATCCAAAGTCGTGTAACAGCCGTTCTCATACAGGATCTTACCGTCAGCCATCGTCATGCAGACATCCGAGCTGACCGTGCTGTAGATCAACGCAGTCACGGGTTCGTAGCAAGGGATGTTGTGAACGGTATCCATATCGATCATGATCAAGTCTGCGCGGCACCCGACAGCAAGACACCCGCTGTCGCAGCGGCCCTGTGCTCTTGCTCCGTTTACGGTGGCCATCGGAATGATATCTGCCGCCTTCATGGAATCGCAGACACGGTCTGTGCCCTTTTGCAAAAGTGCCGCCGCATTCATTTCTCTCAGGATGTCAAGGCGGTTGTTGGAGGCAACACCGTCAGTACCGAGAACGACGGAAACGCCGTTCCGAGAAAGCTTTTCAAGCGGCATGATACCCGAGCCGAGCTTCAGATTACTGATCGGATTATGTGCGGCAAAAACACCCTTTTCGTGCATCAGTACAGCATCCTCATCCGATACCCATACACAATGCGCTGCGATCGTCGGAACATCGAACACGCCCAGATCCGCAAAATGCTGTGCAGGTGTTTTTCCATGGCGCTCGATACACGCAAGATGCTCCTCCTCCGTCTCCGACATATGCACATGCATATGAAGTCCCAGATCCTTTGCACAGTCTGCAACATACTTGATCGCGTGCGGAAGCGTGGTGTATTCCGCATGCACGGACATATCCATTTTTATGCGGCCATCCGCTGTATTATGATACTGTTTGTACAGCGAGAGCGCCTCCTTGAGACGCACATCGCTTTCCTTTGTCTCGTCCGGGTTAAAACAGGTGATACAGCGGCCGATGTTTGCCTTCATACCCGTTTCCGTAACCGCCCGAATGGTATCCTCGGAAAAGAAATACATATCGGAAAACGAAACGATACCGTTTCTCAGCATCTCTGCGATGGCGAGCATTGAGGCATTGTACACAGCCTCCGAGGTGAGTCTGTCTTCGGCGGGGAAGATACGGTCGTTGAGCCACTTCTGCAGGGGGAGATCCTCTCCGTATCCGCGGAACAGTGTCATTGCCGTGTGGGCATGACAGTTATAAAGTGCAGGCATCAGAAGCTTATCCTTACCGCTGATCACGCGGTCAAAGTCCCCCTCGGGGCATTCTGAGCCAATGTAGGTGATCTTCGTGTCCGTGACCGCAACATATTGATGCTCTGCGCTGATACCGTTTTCGTTTAAGGTCGTAATATCTCGAAATAAAATCTTCATGAAAATCGCACTGTGTCCTCTCGTCGCAAGGACACCCTTTCTTATATTCTTATCAGCGATCCGCCGATTCTGAGAGGATTCCTTCTATCACACCGTCAAGCAGCTGCTCAAAGCGATCCTTGATGGAAGCCGAGGTCTCAAGAACCTCCTTTTCCGTCATCGGCAAGCCTGTCACACCCGCTGCAAGGTTGGTAACGCAGGAGATACACAGAACACGAATGCCGCAGTGTGCCGCCTCGATCACCTCAGCAACCGTCGACATACCGACAAGATCACCGCCAAGCAGCTTCAGCATACGGATCTCCGCAGGTGTCTCAAACTGCGGTCCCGACATATAACAATAGACGCCCTCCTTTAGCGCAAAGCCGATGCGCTGCGCACAAGCCTTTGCCATTTCAATGTATGCAGCATCGTAAACCGACTGCATATCGAAGAAGCGCTCTCCAAGCCGCGCAGAATTTTCCCCGCGAACAGGAGAGTCCGCGCAAAGCTTGATATGATCGGTCACGCATACAAGATCCCCCGGCGCTACACGATCAGGGTTGATTCCACCTGCCGCATTTGTAATGATCATACGCCGAACGCCAAGCATGTAACAAACTGCCACGGGATATGCGGTCTGCCACATCTCCCATCCTTCATAATAATGAAAGCGTCCGTTGAAAAACAGCACCGTATGGTCTCCGATCCTTCCAACGATCAGTTCTCCTTTTTGGTAAGAAACGGTGGAGACAGGGAAACCCGGAATCTCTTTGTATGGGATCACAAGCTTTTCCGTCATCGCATCCGAATCGACATAATCACCAAGCCCCGACCCCAAAATCACGGCAAGCACAGGCATGGAATCAAATCTTTCTGCGATCCTTCCGCGAAGGTATGCCGCACTTTCTTCATAAAAGGTATCATTCGGTCTTTTCATGAAATCGCCATCCTTTCCTTGATCATAAAGACACCTGTATTGTGCTTATCGATATTTTTCAAAAAACGAACGAACTGCCGCAGCAGCATCTGCATCCGCTGTCGTCTTTGCATCCTGTGCCAGATATTCATACGGATATTTCGGCGAAAAGAGACGCTCGATATGACTGCGGTCTGCGGATACAAGCTTTGTCACAGCTCCCGCACCGACAGCGAAAACAGAATGAAGCTCCTCCATCATCAGGATATTATAAAGCCCCTCTGTACCCGGCAGACAGAAGCCGACGTTTTCGAAATTGCCGACCGTATTCTTCTGACGATAAAGGTAATACGGTATATAACCCGCATTTGCAACGGAAACATGGGAATACTCCACACTTTTTCCGGTATCGCCGCCCGTTCTCGAATAGATATCGGTCCCTTCCCGCAAAATGTCTGCAGCCTTCTTGACACAGAAGGTATGAACGGTGATATTATCGGGATGCAATTTGACGATCGCATCCACGGATTTGGAAAAGCTGAGAAAAGACTCTCCGGGAAGACCTGCGATCAGATCCGTATTGATATGTGCGATTCCGGATGCACGCGCCATATCATATGCGCGCAAAAACTCCTCAGTCGTATGCTTGCGGCCGATCGCTGCAAGAATATCGTCATTGAGCGTCTGAGGATTGATGGAAACGCGGGATACCCCGTATCGGCGAGCGATCTCCAGCTTCTCTCTTGTGATCGTATCGGGCCGTCCTGCCTCAAGTGTAAACTCGGCAAGTGATGCAGGATCAATGTTCTCTGTTACCTTTTCAAGCAAGATCTGAAGCTCACGCTCGTTCAGAGTCGTCGGGGTTCCGCCGCCAATATATACCGTCGTTACACGCATACCGTTTTCACGGATCATACGGAAGGTCCGATCGATATCATCGCAAAGCTTCACAAGGTACTCGGGAATCAGCGAAAGCAGACGAGGAGAGGTATAGGACACAAAGGAACAGTACGCACACCGTGTCGGACAAAACGGGATCGAGATATATACCGAACAGGTATCCGGTGTCGTTTCATCCGCAAGACGCTTCTCAAAGACGGCAACATCTGTTGCAAGCGTTGCCTTCTTGGGGTTGACAAGCATCTCATCACACAGACTTGCACGGGTCTGCTCCGGCGTAAATCCGCCGCGAAGATATTCGGATGCCAGCTTTGCGGGACGTACACCCGTCAGAATCCCCCACACCGGTCTGTAATTCAAGAGCTGCTCCCCTGCATCGAAAAAGCATTTCCCGATGGCGATCTTTACCGTTTTATCCTTTGTATGGATATCGGAATACGCCATCGTATACGCCGTTTCTGCCAGCTTCCCGCCATGACGAAGCACAACGCGGGCATGAATACCGGCCGGCTCCGGCGTCTCCGAGACCGTAACATATGCAGCGGTCGAATCCGCCGTCTCCTCTTCTGCCTCGGAAAATTTTACGCCCGGAAAAAGCATCATACACAAGGTTTGTACATAATAGCGGTTGATCTTTCCGTCAATGTGTAATTTCATAAATCATTTCCTGTCAATTTATTTTTTCTCAGAACGTCGCTGTCCATCACGATCGTTACAGGACCGTCATTGATAAGCGAGACCTTCATGTCCGCACCGAAGCTTCCCGTCTGTGTCGGAACGCCGCGCTCGTTCAAAAGGGAGACAAAATGCTCATACAGAGAATTGGCGCGTTCAGGAAGCTCTGCCGACAAAAAGTCAGGACGGTTACCGTGCGCATAATTTGCATACAGCGTGAATTGCGACACGACAAGCAGGCTTCCGCCCACATCCGTAACAGAACGGTTCATCCGTCCGTTTTCATCGGCAAACACACGCAGCTTTACGATCTTATCCGCAAGCAGTCGGGCATCCTCTTCGTCATCACCCTTCTGTACCCCCAAAAGGATCATAAACCCGTTTTGGATCTGCGAGAGAACTTCTCCGTCCACACACACCGATGCTTCCGTTACACGCTGCAAAACAGCTCTCATTTTTCAAAACGCTCCCTTCCCTGTTGATCAGACAACCGAAAAACCACTGTCTCTGCACATCTTACAGTCTTGTAACACGCTCAACGTCTCGGATCGAGCGCAGCTTTGACTGAATGGAATAGAGGTGGTCCAAATTCTTACATGCAATGGTCAAGGTAATATTGACCTCTTTGTCATTCTTATTTTGTGTATTCATCTGCAGAATCGATACCCGCATTTCCGCAAGCACCGCCGTGATCTCCGCGATCAGCGAATACGAATTGACTGCCTTGATATGCAAAACCGCCTCAAAGGTGCGGCTTTGCGTTCCGGTGATCACTGCATCTGCCCATTCTGCACGCTTGAAGCGCTCAGGATCCTCGCCCGCTGCACGCTTTGCCACGATATTCTCACAGTCCGTTTTATGAACAGAAATACCAAATCCCTTGGTGACAAACGCGATCAAACGGTCACCCGGAAGCGGATTGCAGCATTTTGCAAACTTGACCTGACATCCGTCGATGCCATCCACGATCACAGAGCCGATATGCTTGGAGGAACGGGGCTTTGTCGAAATTAAGATCGGCTGCAGAGCTCTCTGCTGCGGGATCTCGGGAACAACAACACGGTCAAACTCATCCCTGAGCTTTCCTGCGATCTTTGTGACCGAAAGTCCTCCGTATCCAATGGTGTTGTACAGATCGTCCACCTCATGAAGCCCGAGCCTCTTGGCGAGTCCCGCCATAACAGCCTGATACTGTGCATCCGTGTAAGAGACACCGTAGTGCTTGATCTCACGTTCGATCTCTGTCTTGCCCACAGCAATGTTCTCAGCGCGCTTCTCTTTTTTGAACCATTGACGGATCTTATTCTTCGCCTCGGAGGTCTTAACGATCTTCAGCCAGTCCCGGCTGGGACCTCTCGACTGATTAGACGTCAAAATCTCAACGATCTCGCCGTTTTGCAAAACACGGTCAATGGGAACGATCATACCGTTGATCTTACCGCCGATCATCTTATTGCCGATCGCAGAGTGGATATTGTAGGCAAAGTCAATGACAGTTGAACCCTGCGGCAGCGCAATGACATCCCCCTTCGGCGTGAACACAAACGTTTCGTCCTGGAAGATATCGATCTTCAGCGCACGCATAAACTCATCGGGATCGTATGTCTCGCTTTCCGTTTCGACAAGGTTGGCAACCCATGCCAGCTTCTTATCCATGTCGGTATCCGCCGCCTCACCCGACTTATATTTCCAATGCGCAGCGATACCGTATTCGGCAATGTGATGCATCTCCCATGTTCTGATCTGTACCTCAAATGGGATACCGTCCCGACCGATAACCGTAGTATGCAGAGAACGGTACAGATTCGGCTTGGGAGTTGAGATATAATCCTTGAATCGTCCCGGCATAGAACGGAACATATCATGGATGATACCAAGCGCCGTATAACATTCAAGCTCTGTATCGACAATGATACGCAGTGCGTAAAAATCGTAGATCTCATCAAAGCTCTTATTCTGATTGTACATCTTTTTATAGATGGAGTAAACGCTTTTCACACGTCCCTCAAGCTGAAAATGGATATTGTACTCCGTCAGCTTGTCTGCAATCTGAGAACGCGCCTTTTCCAGGAAATTACGGTTGATACCGTACTTACGCTCGATGTCATCGTAAACCTCGTTATAGCCAATCGGATCCAGATAAGACAGCGAAAGATTTTCAAGCTCATGCTTGATCCTGTGCATACCGAGACGATGTGCAAGCGGCGCATAGACATTCATGGTTTCAAGTGCCGTCATCCGACGCTTGTTCTCAGGCTTCGCATCAAGCGTACGCATATTGTGAAGACGGTCACAAAGCTTGATAAAAATGACGCGGATGTCCCGGGACATCGCAAGCAGCATCTTTCGAAGATTTTCAACACTCTGTTCCTCTTTATCGGCAAAGGGGATATTGACCATCTTCGTCAATCCATCCACAAGGTCAGCAACAATCGCACCGAAGCGGCGTCGGATCTCATCGAGATTGACCTTTTCCGCGCAGTCCTCGACCGTATCATGCAGCAGTGCGGCACAAATACAGTCTGTATCAAGACCAAGTCCCGCAGCGATCTCCGCAACCGCGATCGGGTGCGAGATATACGCCTCTCCGGAATTACGGAATTGCCCCTCATGCAGCTCAGCCGCACAAAGATACGCCTGTCTTATTTTGAGCAGATCGTAATTCTTCCCTGCTTTTTCCAGTATAAACAGTAATTTTTCGATGCCGTTATCCATAAGTATATCCTCAATCTTCCTTTCGGGAAAACGCTGTATCGTTTTGACAGTCAGTGATCACTCGATACACCGAAAATGTCATATAATTTTTTCATAAGCGGGGCACTTGTCAGATCGACCTTCCTGCCCTCGTTTTTCTGCATGGTACAGACAAAGCCGTCATCGTCCTTTTTTGTCCTTGCAATCAGGGAAAGCTCCTCCAGCATATCACAAATCAGGCGTACCTTGCAGCCATCCACCGCACTGTGATAGACCATCCTGCCGTATCGACAGTCCGCGCGGATCGCTCCGTTTTCTGTCCACTCCCTCAGAAGCAGATAGACCGCGCGAAAATCCTCTCTTGTCGGGATCATCTCGCGGGGAGACGTGCACTGCGGCGTCATTACCGAAAATCCCTCACAAATCAAACGGTATATCCGTTTTTCACAAGCATCGGCGTATTGTTCCGGGTCACTCGGACGAATATCTGAGATCATCATCTGTACCGATCTTTGATCTCGGAACTCATTGATCTCCATGCGATAAGCAACGTCGATCACGTCCCCGACCCGCCAAAGCAGACCGTCAGTCTTTACTCCGAACAGCATCGCTGTACGCGTAACACTCTCATCCGACGGATCGCACAGAACAAGCTTCGTATGAGCACCGCCCTTCAAGGCGGCAATCTGCATGATCCTTGCGCCGTACAGACAAAACAGCGGTGCCGGATTACCGTTTCCGAACGGCTCCATCATGTAAAGCTGCTGTGCATTTGCAACGGAAATATCGGAAAACACGGTTTCCGCATCGATCTGCAATACCGTTTCCGGTATACCGCCGACAAAGGACTTTGCCGCACACTGTTCCATACGCTCCGAGAACTCACGCAGCTGTGCCCGCTTGATCGTCAAGCCGGCGGCAAGCGCATGTCCGCCGTATTTCACAAGCAGATCCTCACAGGATGCAATACCCTCGACCAACGAAAAGCCGTCGATCGAACGTCCCGACCCCTTACCGATGTCATCGGGTGCGCATGCTCCGTCACTGCCGTCAAAGGAGATCAGGACAGAGGGGAGGTGGTAACGCTCCGTGATCCGCGAGGATACAATGCCGACAACACCGTGATGCCAATCTTCACCGTGCAGGACCAAAATATGTTCCCTTGCAGGATCATGCTGTGCCTCGACCTGTGCTATCGCTTCCTCTGTGATCCGATTTTCCATTTCCTGCCGTTCACGGTTTGCATCGTGCAGCTCATCCGCAATACGATTCGCCTGATTTGCAGAATCGGTCAAAAACAGCTCAACCGCACGCGAAGCATCCGCGATCCGCCCCGCCGCATTGATCCGTGGAGCAATCGTATAACCGATATAGGAGGAGGTGATCCTCTTCACCGTCGGAGTATAGGTCGGACGGTCACTGCCCTGAGGGACGGAGGCTCTGTCAAGAAGTGCCCGAAGTCCCGGCTTATCTGTTTTT
This sequence comes from Clostridia bacterium, assembly GCA_017414385.1. Taxonomy (GTDB): domain Bacteria; phylum Bacillota; class Clostridia; order Oscillospirales; family CAG-272; genus RGIG3925. Next base: position 13,103 of record JAFQMO010000108.1, on the reverse strand, counting down.
TGTAAAAGCAAAAGACCAAGATTTACGATCAAACGGTTTTCATCCAAAAGCGGCATAACATCCGCGATCGTTCCGATCGCCGCATACGCACCGTATTGCATACAGATATGCCGCGTTGCATTCATTTTTTCCTCCGGTGTCTGCATGCCGTATGTTTCCATCGCGCAAAGAAGCTTGAAAACGACACCGACGCCCGCAAGCTCACCAAACGGATATCCGCTGTCCTGCCTGCGCGGATTGATCACCGCATACGCATGCGGCAAGATCGGTCTGCAGGTATGGTGGTCTGTAACGATCACATCGATCCCCAATGCATTGGCGTAATCGATCTCGCTGATGGCGGTAACACCTGTATCTACCGTAATCATGAGCGACACGCCCTCTTCCTTGCACCGCAGAATTGCGCTCTCATTGAGACCGTAGCCCTCTGATGTCCGCGAGGGGATATAATAACGCACATCCGCCCCCTGCTCATTAAGATACTGACAAAGGCTCGCTGTTGCCGTAACTCCGTCAACATCATAATCACCGTACACGGTGATCTTCTCGTTCGCAGCGATCGCCGACCGAATACGGAGAACCGCGCGTTCCATATCCCGAAACAGAAAAGGATCGTAAAACACGCCCGTTTCCTTCATCAAAAACCGTGCGGAGGCTTCGGCATCTGTAAAACCGCGGTTACAAAGGAGCCTTGCAATCAAATCGCTGACCACGATCTCGCGCTGTGCCAGTCCCAGACGAAGCGTCTGCGCCTGCTCTACATTGGATTTCTCAATTTTCCATATCTTCTGCCGCATGAGTCTCCTCCGTTCCGCATCCTGTCATCAAAATACGGATCACAGTATACACCGTCTTTGTTTTTGCGTGCTTGTCAACGGTATACTTCACCGCAGCAAATGCGCCGAAAAATCCGATCATGGCACCAACGTACACACTCCATGCCGCTTCGATCAACCATGCAAATACACATCCGCCGACAACGGCAAGAAGAAGCGGCAGCAAAAAGACCGCCGCAGCATAACCAAGGACCTGCTCTGTCGCCGTTTCAATGGTGACACGGTCTCCGACACGTGCACCGATTTCATTGACCGCATCCACAGTCATTTTATCGTCCGTGGGGAACATTCTGCATTCTGAGCAGGTGCGTTCTCCCGCAGCCTTCTGCTGTCCGCGGTGACAAGCATCGCATGCAGACATTCTTTGTACCTGTACCGCAGCACCACGCGCGGTTACCGCGACTACAATGCCGATCTGACGCACACACTCCACCTCATTCCTTTGATGTTTTTCTTATCACGGACAGTAGACCGACAAAATGCGCAGCGCCGCGTTCAGTCCGTCCACAGCAGCACTCGTGATGCCGCCCGCATAACCTGCGCCCTCTCCGATCGGATAGATATTATCCGACCCTCGGGCAAGATAAAGATCGTCTCTCAGAATTCTCACAGGAGCAGATGTCCGTGTTTCCACACCGGTCAGGATCGCATCTCTTGCCGCAAAGCCGGGAAGCTGTTTATCAAAATGACGGATCCCGTCCGCCAGAAGTGCGGACACAAATCCCGGCAAAATGCCTCTCAGATCCGTCATGCATACAAATCCCTCCATATAGGAAGGCTTCACTGAAGCGTATGCCGATCCGCTTCTGCCATCCAGAAAATCGCCGACGGTCTGTGCCGGCGCGCGGTAATCTCCGCCGCCCGCCACATAAGCACGCTGCTCAAGCGCACGCTGATATTCGATCGCACCCATCGGGGTATTTCCATAATCCTCGCAACGGACAGAGACGGCAAGCGCAGCGTTGGCATTCACTGCATCACGTGCAGAACGGCTCATACCGTTGACCACAACGCCGCCCTCCTCGGATGCTGCCGCCATGACCTCTCCCCCGGGGCACATACAAAAAGAATATACCCCGCGTCCGTCCGCTTGCTGCTTGTTTTCACGATAAGAAACAGCGTACTCGGCGGGAGGCAGCAATATCTCCTTCCCTCTTGCACCGCAAGCCGCCGTATACTGTGCCGCATCACCATAAGCCGCAATATTCATCGAAGCCTGCGTATGCTCAATACGTACACCGACGGAAAACGGCTTTGGCTGCAGCAAAAAACCTCTGTTGTACAGCATCCGATACGTGTCTCTTGCACTGTGACCGAGCGCAAGGATCAAGGCACCGCACGGGATCTCACCGTTTGCCGTCCCGATCGCCTCCGCATGTACCTCACCGGACGGTGTTGTACTCGTACATATCCGCTGCATGGTCTCCCGAAAATAGAACTCACAGCCCAATGTCTTCAGGTAATCGCGGATATTCGCAACGACCTTCAAAAGGACATCGGTTCCGATGTGAGGCTTTGCCTGCACAAGAATATCAGCGGGAGCACCAAAGCGAACAAACATATTCAATACCCATGTACATTTCGGATCTGAGATCCGCGTCATGAGCTTTCCGTCGGAAAACGTTCCCGCGCCTCCCGCACCGAATTGAATATTGGAATCGGTATCAAGGATCTTGGTCTGATAAAAACGGCGCACCGCCTCCGCGCGCGCCTCTATGTCATCGCCGCGCTCGACAATGATCGGACAAAATCCGCTCTCCGCAAGCAAAAGCGCGCAAAACATTCCCGCAGGACCAAAGCCGACGATCAAAGGGCGCTTTTCCATTTTCTTGTTTCCCTGCGGGATCGGGAGCGGCTCCTCTGTCAGAATACTGAGTCCGCTCTGACGGGAGCATGCCGTCCTTGCCTCCTCCTCCGTACATCTCACCGAAACAAGACAAGTACACACCCGAAGAATATCGGAGCGCTTCCTCGCATCGACAGATACCTTAAAAAGTGCACTTTCCCCGACAGTCGGTCTTTTGCTTTTGGGAAAGGCAGAGCACACCTTCTTCACGGCACGCGAAAGCGCTTCGTCGATAGGTGCGGTATAGGGGATACGGATATCTCTGACCAAGATACGGATCATCCCCTTTTCCGATATTGAAAATCTTGCGTTTTCCATTTTGAAAATGTGTGCTCCCTTTCGCTCTTTATGATTGATTGCGGGAGGCAGCGCCTGCGGGATCTGCCGCGTTACGCCCCCTCTGCCGCATCCGATATACGGATCTGTACCGAATAATCTCCGACAACATAGAGCTTCTCGCTATTTCCGGATTTCAAATATACCTGCACATCCGCATAATACTCACCGTTCTCACTGCTCATATTACTAAGATCGATCTCAACAGCAACACTGCTTGCACGAAGCGAATAGATCTCCTGACGGTATCCTCTGACTCCAACAACAATGTGCGAATCCAATATTTCGACCATTTTTCCGTCCGGGACATTGAGAACCTCAATCTTTTCATTGGCAAACTTCATCTCGTGCAATATCGTTGAATTAAAACGCACGTCAACGGAAACAGCGCCATCCGAGGATTTATCAACAAGCTCAATGCCGTCCGGAAGATCGATCTGATAATGATACGTACCGTCCTCCCTGATCTTTGTTTCATCGATCACAGCAACGGTATGCGAGGTCAGATCACTCAGCAACTCTACGGGACCGCGCACCTGTAGGCGGTCGGGGACAATCGTTACCGCCGTATTGTTCTTATCAAAATACCCCATCAGATTTTTCACATTGAGGTCAATATATTTGGTGATATACACGTGAAAGGCGGCAGTTGCATCAAGTGCCGAAAGCGACAGGTATTTGGATGTGATCACATTTCCGTTTTTGTCCACAGCCTCCAGTGGTGCGCTGCCCGAAAAGGATTGCGTGACCGTTCCCGGAGCCAACGTCATACGGACATGATCCACCAATTCCAGCTCAGATGCGGGTCCCGATACCTGAACGGTGCTGATGCTCAGCTCAGGCGTTGCCATATCGATGGTATACCCTGCCGGAAGCGTATAATCGATCAAACGGCACTTGACCGGAACACTGACCGTTTCACGGTTATCCATGTAAACCGAGATCTCCCGTGGATAGTAATCCTCAATGATGGTACCTGCCGGTGCCTCCACCGTAACCGTGTAGATTCCTTTTCCCGCAACCATAACATCGCTGACATTCACATATGCGACGATGTCCTCTGTCTTGATATTGTTCAGTTGGGATTTTCTGCCCTTGAGAACAACCTCGAGCACATTGTTTGTTCCCGAAATCGCACTCAGCTTATTCTCTGCCGAGCCCTCACGCTGATTGATGATATCGATCGTCACCGAGGAAAATGTCTCGGTAGCGGTAGGAGAATCGATACCCATAACATAAAACCACATACAAACTGCCGCCAAAATACATCCGATCAATACGATCGCATTTCCCCTTTGCGGCTTATTCTTCTGCGTGATGCTCTCTTCACCCACAACGGAAGCTCCGATCGGTTCCTTGTTCATATGTATCTCCTCCCTCTCTGTCATTTTTTCATGTTCTTACGGTTTTTGATCTTTTTATAAATATTATCTGAGAGCAGAAGGCTCTCCAGCTGTGCGGAAAGTGTCTTTTTATCGAAGCCGCGGCTGAGTTTTCCGTCCACGGCGATCGAGATCGTACCGGTCTCCTCCGACACAATAACAACGACTGCATCACTGTTTTCACTCATGCCGATTCCTGCACGATGTCTGGTACCGAGATCCTTCATGATATTTTCATTCAGGGAAAGCGGCAAAAAGCATCCCGAGGAATGAATACGGTTATTGGAAATGATCGTTGCGCCGTCATGCAGGGGCGCTTTGTTGAAGAATATGTTCTTCAGAAGGAAAGACGAGACATCCGCATTGATCACCGTACCTGTTTTTACGATATCACCAAGCTTTGTGGTTCTTTCAAAAACAAGAAGCGCACCCGTTTTTTCCTCTGCGAGATCCTCCATGGCATCGCAGACCTCTCTGATCATGATCAGTGTTTCCGCATTGTCCTTTTGCTCGCCGATACCTCGGATAGAACGGATGGGCTCCCCGCCAATCTTTTCCAAAGCAGAACGAAGCTCCGGCTGAAACAAAACGATGATAACGATGATACCGACCTGAAAGATATTCTGCAGCAAATACCGCGTCACATACATATTAAAAATGTCGCTGAGCACCATGATGATAAACAACAGCACAATACCAAGCGCAAGCTTTCCCGCACGCCGTTCTCTGATAAAGCCGTATGCATAAAACAAAATGATCGAAAGCAACGCAATATCAAGAATATCCGTAAAGCCCATATCCGTAAGCTGTTGCCAAATAAATGTCGCATTGGATGTGATCCATTCCTTCATATCCGCATCCTCCTCAGTTCCTTCGATTGTGATATAGTAACCGTATCGGTGTCGGTCGCACCGCACGCAATTTCCGATATATAAACCTTTATTATTATATTGTATCATAAACCGAACAGAATTTCAAACTGTTTTGCAAAGTTTCACAAAGATTTTTGTTCAAAAAACGTAAATCTTCTGTGAACAGAATTGAGAGTTTCCATTTTTTATGGTATAATGGAAGCAGGAACGAAGATGCGGAGGTAATTTTATGAATATCAGAGTTGGGCACGGATATGACGTGCATCGATTGGAAGAGGGCCGCAAGCTGATCATCGGCGGCGTATGTATTCCGCATACAAAGGGATTGCTCGGCCATTCCGATGCCGATGTTCTTTTGCATGCGGTCATGGATGCCGTTCTCGGTGCTGCTGCGCTCGGTGATATCGGACAGCATTTCCCGGACACCGACGATACATACCGCGGTGCTGACAGCATGAAGCTGGCAGCGATCACACGTGCCCTGATCGCCCAAAAGGGGTATCGCGTTGTCAATATTGATGCGACAGTGCTTGCGCAGCGCCCGAAGCTTTCCCCATATATGGAGGCCATGAAAAAGAACATCGCCGCCGCATATGCACTCGAGGAGGACTGTGTCAATATCAAGGCAACGACTGAGGAGCATCTCGGCTTTACCGGTGCGGAGGAAGGCATCGCCGCACACGCAGTCTGTCTTCTCAGCAAAGAAAAAACGGTCCCCTGCTCTTGATTTATTCGTACAGATGTGGTATAATGTGACAGAATAGGAGGGATCTTACATGCTTCTTGCCTGTAATATCGGCAACACCGAGATCGCATTCGGTCTTTATGACAATGACACGCTTCTTTTCACCGTATCCATTGCAACAAAGCCTCTGCGTTCCGCAGATGAGTACGCGATCCTGATCGAACAGCTCTTCCGACTTCATGGGTATGCTGTCTGCGATATCACCGATGTGATCCTCTCTCCCGTTGTTCCCGCGCTCAGCGAAACCGTTGCGGATGCGATCTCTCATTTCACAAATGTCCGTCCCATGATCGTCGGTGCCGGAATGAAAACAGGATTGAAAATCCGCATTGACAATCCCTCGCAGCTCGGTGCCGATCTTGTCGCGCTTGCTTGCGGCGTCAAGCAATATACGGACGGTGCGGCCGTGATCGCATCGGTCGATGCTGCAACCACCTTGACCGTTCTCGATCAAAGCGGTGCTGTCTGCGGTGTCATCATTATGCCGGGTATTGTCTGCGGCGCAAATGCACTTGAACGCGATGCTGCACAAATCTCGCAGATCGCGCTGAAGGCCCCGCGTTGTGTGATCGGAAAAACAACCGCAGATGCGGTCCGCTCCGGTCTTTTCTACGGCTGTGCCGCACAGCTCGACGGTCTGATACCGAAGATTGCGCAGGAGCTTTCGGTCCCTGAGGAGAATCTTTCCCTGTTTGTAACGGGAAAGCATGCTTCCGATGTCATCGCGCTTTGTTCCCATCCATTTTTCCACATTCCCGACCTTTTGTTCCGTGGACTTGCAGCGCTCCACCGTCGGGGTTCATAATCTTTGATCAAGCACACCTCGGCAACGGCCGTTTGCGTGTTTGAAATAAATGATGCCGCACTGTATCCGCGAGCTGCGGAACGGGAGCGGACAAAAGGAGCTTACCTATGCAAAAAACCAAAACCCTTCAGATGGTACAATTGGCCATACTGACCGCAATCCTTCTTGTAATGACCGTTACCCCGCTCGGATATCTGAGAATCGGTCTGCTCGAGATCACCTTCCTCGTCATTCCCGTTGTTATCGGTGCGGTTCGTCTCGGGCCGGTGGCAGGAGCGTTTCTGGGATTCGTATTCGGCATTACCAGCTTCGCACAGTGTACAACAAACGCGCTCGGCATGGTCATGCTCGGAGAAAGTGTTGTTTACACCTTCATCACCTGCGTCGTAACAAGGGTCCTTGTCGGTCTGATTCCCGGATTCATCGCAAAAGGACTGAACAAGATCCAACCGGAGAGCAAAAACAAAAAGCGCTTGTCCGAGGTCCTGACCGCGGCGATTCCCTGTGCGGCGGCACCTCTTTTGAATACGCTGTTCTTTATGAGCTGTCTGTACTTCTTTTTCGGCAGACTTCCCGACATCCAGTCGGCATTCGGCAACAAAACATTCTTTGCGTTCGTATTCGGTGCTGTCACCGTCAACAGTCTTGTTGAGCTTGCCGCGTGTCTTCTGATCGGCACCTCCGTGTGTCTGGCACTGAACCGTGCACTCAAAAAATAATCTCTTTCGTTTGAACAGTCACGCATCATTTCATAGACTTGCAGTCGGAAATGGTGCGTTTCTCTCTGCGCATAACACCATCGATTTTTGCAAAGGCATATTTCAATATTCAGAGGACATTGATATGGATCAGAAAAAAACAACGAAGACAAAGGGCATTCTTTACGTTCTGTTTGCTGCCGCCTTATGGGGAACCATGGGTGTTTTTGTGCGTTACCTGAACGCAGCAGGACTCGCTTCCCTCGAGATCACGCAGGTTAGGATCACCGTCGGCTTTTGCTGTATCGGTACGTATCTTCTTCTCTTCCGGCGGGACCTTTTGAAGATCAGATGGAAGGACCTGTGGTGCTTTCTCGGCACGGGAATCGTCAGTCTTCTCCTTTTTTCCACCTGTTACTTTCGTTCCATGGAATATGTCAGCCTCTCAACTGCGGCGATCCTGTTATATACAGCGCCCATTTTTGTCATGCTGATGAGCCTTGTTCTCTTCAAGGAACGCCTGACGATGGCAAAAACCGCTGCTTTAGCACTCTCGTTTATCGGTTGTATCCTTGTGTCAGGCATCGGAAATGCGCAGGTCAGTGCACCGATCGGCATCCTTCTTGCCATCGCCTCCGGTTTCTTCTATGCACTATACTCCATCTTTTCCCGTTTTGCCATTCAACGCGGGTACGGAGCGCTTACCATCGTTTTTTACACCTTCCTATTCTGCGCCATCGGCTGCGCATTTCTCACCGATTGGAGCACCATTGCACGTGTCGTCTTTGTTCCCGATGTAAGAATCGTTCTTCTTTCGGTCGCACTCGGAGTTATCACGGGATTTCTCCCATATGTGTTTTATTCCTCGGGTCTTGAACACATGGAATCCTCAAGAGCATCCATCCTTGCATCCCTTGAGCCTGTTGTCGGAACACTGTTCGGTGTATTTCTTTTCAAAGAGCCGATCACGGTCCCCGGAGTATTCGGAATCCTCCTGGTCCTATCCGCTGTCGCGATCCTCAGTCTCCCCGCAAAGAAAGAAAAAGAATAAAAATACGGCGTCACTGCACTCCATTGCAGCGGCGCCGTATTTGGTTTGACCGGTTCATTTGAAAGGATCTCATCGGTAATACGGTTTGCTTTTCAAAAAGAACATCGCCTGTATAAATTCTGTCTTCCGCGTTTTCCGCAATCCTCAATGACACCTGCGGCGCGGAATACCCGTATCAGCGTATATGCACGGTCGGATCGCTGTCCGAGTCCCGCAAGCAATTCAGATGTCACAAAGGTCTCGGGAAGAGATGGCGGAAGGAGTGACGCGTAATCCTCTGCAGTACGCAGTACCGTTTCAGACAAAAGTGCGATCGGAACACGATCCACTCTTGTCGATCCTCGCTTTTTGTTTTTGCTCCAGCCATTGAGCAGACGCGTCTCCTCCATATCCAGCATTGGAAGACAGATCGTCAAATTCGGATGCTGCAAAAACGTATGGATCCCGCCAAGCTCCCAGAACGCATCATACGTCGTTCCGATTTTCGGAGATTTTCGTTTTGCCGTGACCTCTCCCGTCTCCGGATCTACCCATTGAAGCCACTTACGATGTACGATTGGGTGAACGATGGTTACAGGTGCCACCTCAAGAAAGGAGCTCAGCTTCTGCTTCATGGCAGAAAGCTGTCTTGTCTGGATCTCAAGGACACCGTCCTCATTCAGAATATCCGCCACGTACCTTCCGAGCTTTTGCTCATGCATTTCCGTCAGCGGCTCATAATAGCACTTCAGGATCCGATGCAGCGTTTTTTCGCCGAGCGTACCGATCCCCTTCTGCTCCCTCTCCTGCAAGAGAACCGTATCTCTCACGGCAAGAAACGCATCAGGATCAAATGTCCGCATTTTGCTTATCCTCCGATCGGTCCCGTCTCATTTGCAAAATGGCCTCTGCCAGATAAAGATCCTCCCGCGTTGTGATCTTCAGGTTCTGATAACCGGTATCCACAAGCTTGACGGGAAATCCGACTGCCTCAACAAGTGCACAGTCATCCGTGACAGAAAGTCCCTTTTCTTTGCCGAGATAGACCGCCGCACGGTACTCCTCCAGCTTAAAGATCTGCGGTGTCTGTGCAAAACGGACAGTCTCCCGATCGGGTGTCGACTGCACATAATCCGCACCGTGAACGAGCTTTACCGTATCCTTTGCACGGCAAGAGGCTGCCGCCGCACCGTTCCGATATGCCTCTTTTGCAACCGCCGAGATCTGCTCCGGCAGGATCAGCGGCCGCGCAGCATCGTGAATGGCAATGAATCTGCAGCTGTCGCTGACTGCCATCATTCCCTCAAAGGCGCTTTCCTGACGGCTCTCACCGCCGTCAACGATCCGTCGGACCTTTTTCAGCTCCGCACGTCCGATCATCGGCAGATACAGATACCGCTCCTCCTTACGTACAACAACAACGATCTCGTCGATATCATCACACATCTCAAACATCCGAAGCGTCCGCAGCACGATCGGTTCTCCGTCCAATGCAAGAAACTGCTTGGTTGCACCGGGCTCTGTGTGTCCCATACGGGAGCCGATACCGCCGGCCAATATCACGGCAGAGGTGTACGGATGCTTGCCGTATGCAGTAAATCCTTCGACCGTACGCGCGATCTTATCCAAAGTTTCCGTTATCCCCACAGCTCTTACTCCTTCTTTTTCATCAATATCCTTATTATATCACATCCTACCGTATCCTACAAGCGATTTTTGACAATCTTATGAAAAAAGTGTGCTTTTCTGTGTGCATCACACTGTTTTTTCGTTTTTATTTCCGGTTCCCATGGCAGGCCGACCATGGGTAAAAGCCGAAGGAGCATCACTGTATTGCAAACGGTCATCGATACCGTCAAGGCATCCGATATTCCCCATAGGAAGGAGGGCGCAAAAAATGCACCGAGAAAAATGACTGCTGCATATACAACGAGATATCCCCGTATCCCGATCCGCTGTATACGGATACCAAAACGGGAAAGAAGCGTACGGACGCATTCGCTTCCGTAAAAGGACCAGCAGATCAAGGTGGCAAATGCATAAAACACGATCGATATACTCAAAAGCACGGCAGCACCGTCCCCAAACCACCGAGAAAAGGCATCCAGCACACATACCGTAAAAACGGTACCGTCTCCGATCGTATCTGTGCCCTTCGACGTACCGGAAAGAAGCAGTACAAGTCCGGTGACCGTACAAAGAAGCAGTGTATCCACCAAAACCTCCACAATACCGAGAAGCCCCTGCCGTCCCGCATCATCCGTGTGAGCGCCTGCATGCGAGATCGGTGCTGTCCCGCATCCCGCTTCATGGGAAAACACGCCCTTTGCACAGCCATGCTGCATGGCAAGAAAACAGCCGATGCTGCCGCCGACACCTGTCGAACGCAGGGAAAATGCACCTCGAAGGATCTCACCGAACACGGCGGGAAGCATTGAGAGATTCCGAAGGATAACTGTCATTCCCAGAACGAGGTACATTGCCGTCATCATGGGAATCATCCATGATGTGAAACCGGAGATCCGTTTTCTGCCGCCGAAGATCAAAAAGGCACCGATCCCACACAGCAGCAATGTACATGGGATCAAGGGCAGACCGAAGGTCGATGTCAGGCAGGAAAGTGCCGCTGTGGTCTGGATCAGATTTCCCTGCACAAGGGATGCCGCAACACACAGCACACAAAACACCGCTGCGGCAAGACTCCCGCCCCGTACATGGGAAAAATACTGCATCGGACCTCCCCTGTATTCTGTTTTTCCCGCTGCAGCGGAGTATTTGATCCGTGTTTTGACGGCAAGCGTGACCTCGGCATACTTGACCGATACCGTACAAAGTGCGGAGATCCACATCCAAAAAAGCGCCCCGGGACCACCCGCCAGCATCGCCGCAGCAACACCCGTTATGTTCCCTACGCCAAGCGTCCCCGCCAAAGCAACCGTCAGTGCACGGAAGGGTGAATAGGTATCGGTATCTGCCGGCTGCATATCGTGCCGTTTGGAAAACAAAAGCCGGATGCAGCGTATCGGATGACGGAAACAAAAGAATCGCAGCCTTGCAGCGATATATACTCCGATCATCAGCAAGTACAGTGTAAACAGCACCTCATATACCTCCAAAATACATTCTTGTATAAAATATATGCATCTGCGGCAAAAGAACATACCCCAATGTCCGTATATTTCCATTTGTGAGATGATGTGTTAAAAATATGTTAATTCTCGAAAAAACACTTGATTTTTTTCGCAAAAAAGAATACAATAAAGGCAAGCGTTAGCACTCACCCAAGAAGAGTGCTAATCCAACTGTAAAAAAACAAAACCCAAAGATCAAGGAGGAACTATAATCATGACACTCAAGCCTCTCGCTGACAGAGTTGTAGTCAAAATGACAGAAGCGGAAGAAACGACCAAGAGCGGTATCATTCTCGCAGCAGCTGCAAAGGAAAAGCCCCAGGTCGCAGAAGTGGTCGCTGTCGGCCCCGGCGGCATGATCGACGGCAAGGAGATCGTTATGACCGTGCAGGTCGGACAGAAGGTCATCACAAGTAAGTATTCCGGAACAGAAGTCAAGTGCGACGGTGTTGAATATACCATCGTCAAGCAGTCTGATATTCTCGCGATCGTAGAATAAGCAGATCTTCTTTTTCATCATACAAAACCACCATCAAAGGAGAAATACAAATGGCAAAGGAACTCGTATACGGCATTGAAGCCAGAAACGCCCTTCTGCGCGGCGTTGATAAACTCGCAGATACTGTTAAGATCACACTCGGACCGAAGGGCAGAAATGTCGTTCTGGACAAGAAGTACGGCGCGCCTCTCATCACAAATGACGGTGTTACCATCGCAAAGGAGATCGAGCTTGAGGATGCGCTTGAAAACATGGGCGCACAGCTGGTCAAAGAGGTCGCAACCAAGACAAACGACGCAGCCGGTGACGGTACGACCACCGCGACCCTGCTTGCACAGGCCTTCATCCGCGAAGGCATGAAGAACATTACCGCCGGTGCAAATCCCATGATCGTTCGCCGCGGTATCAATAAGGCAGTCGAGCGTGCTGTTGCAAGCTTGCAGAGCCACTCTAAGCCCGTGGAAGGCAAGGAGGACATCGCACGCGTCGGTACTGTTTCCGCAGGGGATGAGATCATCGGCAACCTGATCGCTGATGCAATGGAAAAGGTTACCGCTGACGGCGTTATCACCGTTGAGGAATCCAAGTCCGCAGATACCTATTCCGAGGTTGTCGAGGGTATGCAGTTTGACCGCGGCTATATCTCTCCCTACATGGTTACCGATACCGATAAGATGGAGGCTGTGATCGACGATGCGCTTCTGCTCATCACCGACAAAAAGATCTCCAACATTCAGGACCTGCTTCCCCTTTTGGAGCAGATCGTTCAGGCAGGCAAGAAGCTCGTCATTGTCGCTGAAGACATCGAAGGCGAAGCGCTGACCACGTTGGTACTCAACAAGCTGCGCGGCACCTTTACCTGTGTCGGTGTCAAGGCGCCCGGCTTCGGTGACAGAAGAAAAGAAATGCTCCGTGACATCGCG
>JAFQMO010000107.1 GCA_017414385.1 Clostridia bacterium | reverse complement strand
TCAAGGTATTTTGCCCACACCGACATAAAGGACATCACACCGGGTGCAATCAGTCCGCCAAAGGGGGATGCCTTTGCATATTCCTCATCGGTGTGCAAAGGTATCGGATCGTATTCCTGTGCAAATGCAATCATTTTTTCTTTTTCGATGCGTACACCGTCGATTTTGATACGTTTTTGGAGCGGAATATCTTAAAAAAACATAGTATCTCCTTCTTATACAACATTTCAAAAAGAATCACGTTCGTCGGTATTCCGCATCAGAACACAAACGAGCGTGATTTCTCATATTCTCAGATAGTATGATGTGCTTTTTCGGACAAATTATGCCTTGCTTGCGTGATATTCGTTGACGGCAGTGATACAAGCCTGCTCATACTTTTCCCACATTTCGCTTGACAGATCGCAGTGTCCTCTGCCATGAACGATGTCAAGAGAAACATCATGACCGCACTCACGCATACGCTCTACCAATTTGACAGAATGCTTTTCCAGATTGACCGCGTTGTCCTCGTCGCAGTGGAAGATCATATATTTGACCTTCGGAAGCTCCTCTGCCAGGTGATAAGGAGAAACACGCTTGAGCGCATCCTCAAGTGTACCCTCTTCATGGAACAAAGAGCTGTAAATGGTACGGGGCAGGTCCTTTCTTTCGGTAAAGTGGTAGACCATGTCACAAACAGGACAGTTGACATCACACAGAATGGGGGTACGCTTGGAGTACTTGGTGTAGATCAATGCACCGTGTCCGCCCATGCTTCCGCCCATTGCAACAACAGGGGTATCAGAGGGAAGGTCATATGCCTCAAAAAGAACGTCGAGGATCTCATCGGTATATGCAACTGCCTGACGGTTCATCCATGCCCAGGGATTGTTGTAAGGAACGACATAGAGGATGCCCTCCCGGCCGAACATGATACCGTCTGCAGCCTCCTCGTCATACATATCATCACCGCCGAGACCGAAGAAAAACACAACGATTCCGCGGATCGGCTTCTGACATACCGCATCACTGACATACGCAAACTTTCTGATGTTTTCCATAGTAATGATTTTTTCCATAATGATATATCCCCCTCAATCAATCATTTGATTTTATTTTCCGTTTTGATCTGCCATAATAGGACCATCATACAGAAATGCAGGCATCGGCTTCAGCTTGAACAGGTTGTTTCTGTGACGCCTGTCAATATTCTCCTTTATCGACGGATCCTCGCAGATACCCTCTCGAATGTATCTGTCAAGAACAGCATAGGAAAAGCCAAGGTTGTCCTCGTCTGTTTTTCCGCAAAGTCCGTCAATGGGAACCTTATCCACCAAGACCTGCGGCAATCCGCAAGCACGTCCGATCGCCTTGACCTCTTGCACCGTCAGATGTGAAAGCGGAGAAAAATCACCCGCAGCATCACCGTATTTTGTGGAATAGCCCACCCAATCCTCGGAAAGATTGCAAGTATTGACCACACGTCCGTTCATTGACTGCGCATACAAATAGAGTGTCGTCATGCGCAGACGCGGGCCGAGATTCATCTGAGACTGTGCGGAGAGCGGTGTATCGGTAACAGCATCAAACTGTGCCGTCATCGCGCCATATGCATCTTGAATATTGAATACATAGTGACGGATACCGAGATGAGAAACAAGCAGCTTCGACATATCAATATCAAACTGCTCGCCGTTCGGCATCAAAATACCGATCACACGGTCTGCGCCAAGTGCCTCTGTGCAAAGTGCGGCGGCAACCGAAGAATCCTTACCGCCCGAAATACCAACGATGGCGTTGCATCCCTTACCGTTTTCTTCAAACCACTGACGGATCCAGGAAACGATCTCGTCCTTTACCTGATAAGCATCAAAATTCATGTTTTCCTCACAGTTGACAGCTGATCATATCAGCGTATGTCTGACGGCGTACTGCAAGACGGTCTGCGCCATCAGCGATCATCACGATCGGCAGCTTTGTAATACAGTTATAATTGGATGCCATTGCATAGTTATAAGCACCCGTGACAAGGACAGCGAGGATATCCCCCTCTTCAGGCTTTGGCAAGGTCATATCCTCGCCGATCAGATCGCCGGACTCACAGCAGCGTCCCGCAACGGTACAGAGAAAATCCGCATCGTCTCTTGCACGGTTTGCAAGCATCACGGTATAACGGGATCTGTACAGCGCATAACGAGGATTATCCGTCATACCGCCGTCGATGGAGACATAGCTTTTATAGCCGGTGATCGTTTTGACATTCTGAACCTCATAAAGTGTTACGCCCGCATCCGCAACCAGACTTCTGCCCGGTTCCATCAAGATCTGCGGCATGGGGAAATCCGTTTCTTCACAGATACGGTGTAAATGCGCACCGACAAGCTGCAATGTATGATCGATATCGATATACGGATCGGACTCTACATAACGAACGCCGATACCGCCGCCAAGGTTCAGTACCGATGCCGTGTAACCAAGCTCATCACGCAGCATAACAAGGAATCCCATCATACGGTCTGCAGCATCGCAGAAGGGCTTTTCGTCAAAGATCTGAGAACCGATATGACAGTGGAAGCCATCCACAGAAATACCGGGAAGCGCCCTCGCCCGCATGAAAAACGCCTTTGCCTGTCCCGTTTCGATCGCTGATCCGAATTTGGAATCGACCTTTCCCGTATTGACCGCATCAAATGTATGCGGATCAATTCCGGGCGTCAGGCGCAGCAGGACGTGCTGAACCATCCCACGCTCAACAGCATATTCGGAAATACGGCAAAGCTCAGCTTCATTATCTGCAACAAAATACCCGATTCCGGCATCCATTGCGAAGCGAATATCGGATACCGTCTTTGCGTTTCCGTGAAAATAGATATTCCCGGGATCCATTCCCGCCTTCAGAGCAATGTAAAGCTCACCCGCGGAAACGACATCGACTGCCATCTCCTCGTCCTTTGCCAGACGGTAAACACCAAGGAAGGACAACGCCTTACTCGCATAAAGCGGCTTTGACTCCGGCGAAAAATAAGTCTTCATTGCACGCTGATAGGTACGGCATTTCTCCCGTATACGAGTTTCATCCAAAAGATAGAGCGGCGTCCCGTATTTTTTTGCAAGTGCTACCGTATCGGCACCGCACAAAGTCAGATGCCCCTTCTCGTTAACAGCTAAATTTGTATGCAGCA
Organism: Clostridia bacterium; assembly: GCA_017414385.1. GTDB lineage: Bacteria > Bacillota > Clostridia > Oscillospirales > CAG-272 > RGIG3925. Next base: position 5,177 of record JAFQMO010000107.1, on the reverse strand, counting down.
TATCTTTTATCGTTCCTTTTTGCAATTCAGTCAATGCGTGTATCAAAGCAGATGTGCACGTGCTTCTTCTGCGGAAATGGGAGCAAGGTCGATCGGTGCCACATCGAACACCGTTTTACATCCGACAACACCTCTTTTTTGCATACGTGCGCACGCTCTTGCAAACGCCACAAGCACACTCGCCGTGAATTCGGGATTGGAATCCAACGCCAGCTTATATTCCACAACATGCGTGTTCTCGTCATCCTTACCCGTTTTTCCGGAACGGATCACCACACCGCCATGCGGAATTCCCATATGCTTTTCGCGAAGCTCCTCCATGGTAATGAAGTACACCGCCGTATCATAATCGGCAAAATAATTGGGCATGGTCTTGATGGTCTGCTCGATCAACGCCTTGTCCGCGCCGTCCTCTGCCACAACATAGCACTCTCTTGTGTGCTTTTCTCTTGTGGTAAGTGTCGGCATTTCTCCGGCCCTGACACGTGCAAGGGCGTCCTCCACAGGCACGGTATACTGTCTGGCATCCACAACACCCGGGATCCGACGGATCGCATCGGAATGTCCCTGGCTGACACCGCGTCCCCAGAAGGTATAATCCTTTCCGTCGGGGAGAATAGACAAGCCGTAAAGACGCGCGATGGAAAACATACCGGGATCCCATCCGACAGAGATCATCGCAAGATGACCGCTCTCCTTTGCCGCCGTATCCACATTTTCGAAATGTGTCGGGATCGCCGCATGGGTATCGAAGCTGTCAATGACATTGAAATCGCGTGCAAGCATCGGTGTCATTGTCGGCAGATCGGTCGCGCTGCCGCCGCAAATAATCAAAACATCCACCTCATCCCGATGGGATGCTGCGTCCTCCAGACGATACACGGGAATCTGAGGATCGATGGTCTTTACCGAAGAAGGATCACGGCGGGAAAACACCGCTGTCAGCTTCATATCGGGATTTTTTTGCAGAGCAAGCTCACATCCTCTGCCTAAATTACCGTAACCGGCAATCGCAATACGAATCATACGTTATCTGTACCGCTTTCGGTAAACGCGAAAGCGCCTTTCTTTCCATTTGAAATCATTTTTGTGTGCCGCTCGAACGGCCGTTTTACCGTCAAAAATACAAGGTCGGAGGACTCAGTGTACCATCCGACGTTGCACTGTCTTATTTACACGCAGCTACCAGATCCTCCATCGTGTAAAGACCGGGGACCTTCTGATCTGCTGTATATACTGCAGCAAGGACTGCACCGTCCGCAAAAACGGCACGGCTGTGTGCCTCATGCTTGAGCGTCAATGTTTCGTTTCCTGTTGTAATGATCACCTCATGCTCACCGACAACACCGCCCAGACGAAGAGAATGGATACCGACCTCTTCCTTTCTGCGTTTGCCGTTTTCATGACGTCCGACAACAAAATCAGCCTCTTCTCTGACTGCCTTTACCGCATCAGCCAGTGCCAATGCCGTTCCGCTCGGAACATCCAGCTTTTGGTTGTGGTGCTTTTCGACGATCTCAATATCGGCATCAGGGAACATACAGACCGCTGTCTTCACAAGAGAACACAGTGTCGCGATACCGAGGGACATATTTGCCGCACGGAACAGAGGTATTTTTGCCGCTGCATCTGTAATTGCCGCCTTTTCCTCCTCTGTCTGTCCCGTCGTTGCAAGCATGACGGGAATCTTCCGCTCAACGGCATATTCCAGAAGAGGGATCGTTGTTATATGGTTGGAAAAATCAATAATGCAGTCAGCTTCCCCTCCAAACTCCGAAAGAGATGCATAACACGGATATGCACCGCCGACAACAGGGTGCTCACGATACATAATATCCACGCATGCCGCAACCGTATGATTACCCTTGCTGTTTTCCACAGCGGCGATCAGCTGTGCGCCCATGCGTCCGGCAGAGCCGTGAATAATAAATTTCATATGTGTCTCCTCACTCTTAAGCGTTGACCATCGGAACACCGTGCTTACGCATCAACGCAAACAGTACCTCTCGGTGTGCCTCCTCCATGGGTGTCAGCGGGAGACGGATGTCGTCCTCGCAATACCCCATTGCATACATCGCCGCCTTGACGGGAATGGGATTTACCTCACAGAAGAGCGCATTGATCAGGGACAGATAAGAAAGCTGCATCTCCGCGCTTCCCCGTACATCACCCGCAAAGAACTTTTTGCAAAGCAGTGAGGTCTCTGCCGGGATCACGTTGGAGAGAACAGAGATTACGCCCTTTCCGCCAAGAGACAGGATCGGAACGATCTGATCATCATTTCCGGAATACACATCCAAACGGTCACCCACAAGCGCGATCGTCTGCGCAATCTTGGAAATATCACCGTTTGCTTCCTTGATTGCCGCGATCATCGGATGATCCGCCAATACAGCATAAGTCTCGGGTGCGATCGCGCAGCCGGTTCTGGAGGGAACATTATAAAGGATCAGAGGCTTTGTGGAAGCATCCGCAATCGTTTCGTACATTTTGATCATGCCCTTTTGCGTCGCCTTGTTATAGTACGGCGTTACAATGAGCATCGCATCGTAATTCAACTCACAGGCAAACCTTGTCAAATCAACAGCGTATGCGGTATCGTTGGAGCCCGTTCCCGCGATCATCGGCACACGACCTGCCGCACGCTCTGCCGCATAACGCAGAACCTCTCTGTGCTCCTCGTCTGTCAGGGTCGAACCCTCACCGGTAGTACCCGCAACGACGATCGCATCGATGCCGGATGTGATCTGCCAATCGATCAAACGGCCAAATGCATCATAATCGACTGCCCCCTCCTTCATCGGTGTGATAATGGCAGTTGCCGCCCCCTCAAATATTGTCTTTGTCTTCATCGATATTACTCCTTTTTGTTTTGATTACATCACCGTATCCGATGACGCTGCAGTCGACCGATCCGATATTCGAGCATCGGTCGAAAAATAAAAAGAACAGCCGCAAAGCACACGCCGTCGGCTGTCAGTGAAAAAACATATCTTTCCATAAAGGCTGCACCCAAACATGCCGTATCATCAACACAGCCGTTTTTCAACCTTAAACGATAGTTATTCTCCGATAGCACTCCGACAAACACGCTTTTACACGCATTACTCGACAGTCCCTGCAATATTCTTGAAGGGACCAGGTCAGTCATCCGCAGGACCGCCTTCGGCAGCTACACCTTTCAGAATTTTCCACCATCCCGCGGAGGATCGTATCGGTCATTCTTACTGTTTGTAAACCGCGCCTCTATCTCTAATTTATTATTCATAGTATATCACAAGAAAAAGATACTGTCAATAGGGATTTCCAATTTTTTTATCTGCGGCAGTATTTATTTGCCGATCTGTGTCAGCGGTTGTATGCTTTTTGCATTTGTGAAACGTTACACATTATGTGTATCGTTTCACATTGGAAAAAGAATGAAACAAAAGCAAAAAACACATTGCTTTTTTCTCTGCTGCGTGGTATAATGAATTGTATTTTATTATTTTCCAAAGGAGAATCATTATGGAAGACAAAATTCTTGCCTCCGTCGGCGGCAAAAATATCACGGAAGCTGACGTAAACAACTATATCCGTGCAATGGGCCAGCGCGGCCAGGCATATCAGAACCCGCAGGGCAAAGCAATGATCTTAGATCAGCTTATCAATAAGACACTGCTCGTTCTCGATGCAACACGTAATCTCTATGAGAGAGAGCCCGAGTTCAAGGCAGAGCTTGCACGTGTCAAGGAAGACCTTCTTGCAAATTATGCTGTCGAGAAGGCAGTCCGCGATGTTCGTGTAACAGATGATGATGTTGCTGCATACTATGAGGAGCATAAGGATCAGTTTGTTCAGGGCGAAACGGTCAATGCGAGCCATATTCTCGTCGATTCCGAGGAAAAGGCAAACGAGATCCTCGCAAAGATCAAGGCAGGCGAGATTTCCTTTGAGGACGCTGCACGGCAAAATTCCTCCTGTCCCTCCGGAAAGGAAGGCGGCAATCTCGGAGATTTCACACGCGGTCAGATGGTCCCCGAATTCGATACCGCCTGCTTCACGATGGAGGTCGGTGCACTGAGTGAGCCCATTAAGACACAGTTCGGTTACCACCTGATCCGTCTCAATAGCAAGAGCGACTCCTCCGTTATGCCGTTTGCACAGATCAAGGATCAGCTCAAGGATAAGGTCACAATGGAGAAACAGCAGGCTGCATACCAGTCCAAGCTCAATCAGCTCAAGATCCTTTATCCCGTCGATAAAGCGGTTCTTTGATTCTGAGGCTGCATACAGTCGGTAAACATGCATACGTTCAAACGCTGCAGGGATCTTCCTGCGGCGTTTTTATTTTTGAAAGCTGCATCGTCCTTCCTCGTGTTCATTGTTAAAATAAAGACGTTCTGTTAATATTTTCTCAATTTTTCAGAAAACACTTGCAAAAAACATGTTTTTCGTATATAATATATAATGTGGGGAATTGGTGTTGAAAAACAGCACCTTCTCAAAATGAAACTGTATTGAATTACAAAAAGGAGATAAACAACAATGACCAACAACAAGCACGTACTGTCTTGGATCGACGAGATGGCAAAGCTCGTGAATCCTTCCGAAATCGTCTGGATCGACGGCTCCGAGGAACAGGCAGAGGCGCTCCGTGCACAGGCTTGTGCTTCCGGAGAGCTCATCAAGCTCAACCAGGATCTTCTCCCCGGCTGCTATCTGCACAGAACTGCAGTCAATGACGTTGCCCGCGTTGAAGGAAGAACCTTCATCTGTACCTCCAAGAAGGAAGATGCAGGCACCATCAACAATTGGATGGCTCCCGCAGAATGCTATGAAAAGCTTTCCAAGCTCTACAAGAACTCCTATAAAGGCAAAACGATGTACGTCATCCCCTATTCTATGGGTGTTGTCGGCTCTGATTTTGCAAAGATCGGTATCGAGCTCACAGACTCCATCTACGTTGTTCTCAACATGCTTATCATGACCCGCGTCGGCAAGAATGTCATCGAGGCGCTCGGCGACAGCGCTGATTTCGTCAAGGGTCTGCATGCCGTTGCTGACTGCGATGAAAACAATCGTTATATCTGCCACTTCCCCGAGGATAACACCATTTGGTCCGTTAACTCCGGTTACGGCGGAAACGTTCTTCTCGGCAAGAAGTGCTTTGCACTCCGTATTGCTTCCTATCTGGG
>JAFQMO010000106.1 GCA_017414385.1 Clostridia bacterium | reverse complement strand
TACATCAGGGGGAACATGAGAGACTGCAGAAAAATCCTCTGCAAAAACATACTGTATTCCAAGTTCCCGAAAAAGAATTAGCTTTTCCTCCATGGTGGTGAGCATTTTTGCTTTCGACGGAAATGGAGGGGATGCAAACGTCCATACTGCAGGATGGATACCAAGTGATTTTGCTGTGAGTACGGTTTTTTCCAAAAGTACACGGTGTCCGATATGAACGCCGTCAAAATTCCCAAGCGCCAAAACGGTAAAAAACGTATCCCGTATTTGCTCAGAGAGAAGCGTGTTGTTTTCTAAATCATAAATGATCATGTGTTGATTCTTTCCGTAGATCCTTAACGTACTTATATAACAATATGATACCCGATTTTTGATAGAAAGTCAAGCAAGAAATAAAACTTTAAGAACGATAGAACAAATCTGTTGTTCGATGGAGAGAGGTCCAAATGTTAAACAAAGAAAACCATATCAAATTTCAGCCCGCAGAAACGCAGGATGTTTGGCATCGCATGCAAAACACAACCAAGCCCATCGTTATGTATGGCATGGGAAACGGTGCAGATAAAATACTGGCGGTCATGGAAAAGTACGGGATCGAGGTCGCTGATTTCTTCGCCAGTGACGGATTCGTGAGAGGGCACAGCTTTCATGGAAAACGCGTGCTATCGTACAAAGAGGTGACCGAAAAATATAAAGATATGCTGGTTGTTATTTCATTTGCAAGCGCACTGCCTGAGGTTTTGGAACGGTTTTATGAGATATCGGAAGCATATGAAACCGTTGCTCCGGATGTCCCGGTATCGGGGAATACGCTTTTTACGATGGAGTACTATCAAGAGCATGCAGCAGATTTTGAGAATGTATACATATGCTTGCCGACGAAGAATCACAAATGATCTTCAGAAATATTTTGGAATACAAGATCTCCGGAAAAATCGAATATCTGAAGGATGCGATATCAGACGAACAGAAGGTAAACGATGAAATCATTTGTCCGAAGGACATTCATGCCTATGCGGATCTTGGTGCCTATAATGGAGATACTGTACGAAGGATGCTTGATATTGCAAAGAATCTCAAAACTGTTTATGCAATGGAACCGGATATACGAAATTACAAGAAGCTGCAGAAATACGCTGAAGAAGAAAAGAGGGCAACTGTTTACGCCTATCCGTTTGCAGCGTGGAATAAAAGGGAAACGTTGACCTTTCGCGTACAGGGAAATCGTAATTCCACATTATCTCAAAACGGGACTGACGGAATTCCGGTTGTTCAGTCCAAGGAACGGATCGTTGCCGCAGAATCCGTCGATGCAATCCTCAGAGAAAAACCTGTCGATTACATGAAATTTGATGTAGAGGGGGCTGAACTGCAAGCACTCGAAGGATCTGCAAATACCATAAAGACCTATTATCCAAGGCTGTTGGTCTCTCTTTATCACAGATCCGAGGATCTGTTTGCTCTCCCTCTCCTGATTCATGAAATGGCACCGAGGTATCGCTTTTATTTAAGACGGTTTCCGTATGTACCGGCGTGGGATATCAACCTCTATTGCGTTCCCTGAGAGGTCATCATTCGAAAAAAAGCACATTGTGATTACAGAAACAAAAGGAACAATGGATCACCCAAGTTCCTTTTGTTTTTTTACTTGCGAATCGTGTAACCGACCCCACGGACCGTTTCGATCAATTTGATTTTATAACGGTCATCCAGCTTTGATCGAAGATAACGGATATATACATCGACAATATTGGAATCCTTTTTATCAATTGCTTCGTCATCTCCCCAAACTGCTGCATATAACTCCATTCGCGACAAAACAACGCCGCGTTGTCTCACCAGTACTGACAAAACATCGTATTCTGTTTTTGTCAGGTGGATCAGATCATTTTTATAATATACCAAATGGGAATATTCATTGATTCTGAGATCATCGGCTGAGCAGCGCTGTTTCATTTGAATCACCGGCTCCTCGGAGCGTTTTTTGAGATCATCCTCTTTGATTTGCAGCAGCTCTCTGACACAATACAAAAACTGATTCATCAAAAAGGGGCGTTGAAAAACATAACGATAGATGTCACTGTCATAAAAACGCTGCTTGTCAGCCGTCATGGCCGGAGAATTCGGATGACCGAATAAAACAACAGGAATGGTCTGTTCGGTTGCCAAATTCAAGATCTTTTCAAGACCAATATACTCCACATCAAGATCAAGGATCAAAAGGTGACATTTGTCAAAGGAATCCATCATCATTGATTCAAAATCCGGATACGAGAGATTCGGTATTGCTCTTACCGTACAATGAAGATCCTCCATCTCAGAGACGAGCATATGCGAAAACAACGTATCGCTTGAAATCAATAGAATATATGACACAGCATTACTCCTTTGGGGCGGAAATCAGCGCATCGTAATCGCAGATCAGAACATCGGTGAAGTACGCATGGATGATCTCTTCACATGTCGCACCTTGATTGGCAAGGTCTCTGATACCCCATTGACTGATTCCTCCGCCGTGTCCCCAACCTTTTCCGATAAAGAGGAAATTTTGATGGGAATCGTCCTGCAGACGAAGGAGCGCATCTTCCGGAATATCATAGACGGCATCCTGCAGTGAAAATGTCGTGACACTTCCGTTACCTTGCTTGACCTCAAGTCCGGTCGAAATATCAATTTCCTTGATCCCTGCATCTGTCATAACCTGAATGGTGGTTTTTTCCTGATTTTGTATCAAGGGAAGATCAATCTCGCCGCTGTCGGTGAGCATTGTAAGATTTCGGTTAAGAGCAGGAATGTTTCCGTTTCGACCTACAACAAAATTGGCGCTCTTCAAATAACGTCCCAGAACGGTACGAATTACATCCGTTCCTTTGAGACTGATTTTGTTGCCGTAAATATCAATAATATCAAGACGATAAACGTATGTGGAGTTTTCAGCAAATTCTGTGATCACAACATCAGCGATATCTCCCTTTAGCTGTGTATACCCTTTTGTTTGCGCAAGGTACAAATACAGGTTATGTGCACTTACCTCGGAATACCATTCTCCATAGGAATGCGATGCATAATCCTCCCAGGGTGTTGAAACGGCACGAAGATATGGATATTTGGTACCGTTCCAAATCTGCTCAACATTGACGGTGCACCCTCCCATAACCGCAGAATAAATGGTTGTACAGACCTTTCCGTTATACGTAATGACCTGACCTGCAGTTGCAGAAACAGCACTTCGGATTGCAGCATTCTGCTTCTTGGTACCCATGTATACCTGACAGTCGGAACCGTTGCAAAGATCGACCCCAAGGGAAGCGTGCTTAGTAGGGTTGGCAAGAGCAAACGAACGCACAACGATGCTGAAAGCTTTCAGAGCCTCTGGCTTCCATGTGTTGCCGATTTCATAAGGAACCACACCGGCAACATACTGCTCAAGATGCAGCATATTTGTAACAGAAATACCGGAATTATATCTTGCAAAGAGGAAACATCCTTGATAAGTGTTCTCTGCGGGGGTAATGATATAGTTCTCCTCTGTATTTTCGGCAGTTTCATTTTGAATTGCCTCAAGACCGAGCTTTCCTGTTTGCGATGCGTATTCGAAAAGGATCAAATTGGAATCCGGCGCGAGCAGTGTAACAACATCTTTCGCAGGATAAATCGGAGAAGGTGTCTCTCCGAGCGCTGTAACGATGGCAGGAAGCTTGCTTGTCAGAGATGCCGCCGATCCGAAATCACCGATACGAACATAAAGATTGCCGCTGCGGTATGCAGGAAATGCATAGATCAAGGCAGAGTAGATACCGGCAGCTTGCAGCTTTTTATTTGTGTTGCGAACTGCTTCCTGAATTTCATCCATGGTCTTATAAGCCGTTGGAAGATCCAGATGATATCCACCAATGATAACGCTCTGCTTACTTGGTATGTAATAACCGTCTGTAAGAGCAAGGTTATCGTCGATACAAGCAGCAATGTATGTATTTGGGGTTTCCCAAAGAGGGGTAATAGCATCCGTGGTATTATCGACATGTCCGATCTTGAATCCGCTGTTTGCACGAACTGCAAAGCTCGGGGTAACACCGGAACCGAACATGAGGCCGATCCGAAGAGGCGGACCGCAATTGAGATCCGCCTCCTCTGTGACCGTGTCTTCGGCCGCAATGGTGTCATTCGCAGATACTGTATCCTCTGCACGCACATGCAGCAGAAGATAGGGAAGAACTGCCATCAGGACACCGAGAAGCATCAGCGCCGCCAAAATGATACAAAAGATCTGGCGAAGGCGCTTTTGCTTCTGCGCATAAGACGTTTTCTTTTTCATAATCTATATCCTTTCTGAATAAGATCACTTTAGCCTAAAACGGTGTAGGTACCGCGAACCATAACATAAGCCTCACCAGAGGTGACAAAAATTCCTCGACCGTCATCGCGCGGAACAAGCAGCAGATGATTGAGAGGGATATTGGTTTCATCAGCAAGATCTGCACCTGCAGTCAGGTCGGAAATGCCGTTGATCCCGGGACAGAAAGCGATCGCTGTCCCGGAACGAAGGATCATCTCACAGTTACCGATGATCGCCTGTCCGATTTCAAGACGCACAACCTCAAACGAAGAGGAAACAACCGCAGGTTCATCGGTATCTTCTTCAGATCCATCAGAAACATCCGGTTTCTCAGGAACAACGATATCATCGGTCTCTTCCTTTGTATCCTTGATATCAGTATCTGCAGGAGAATCATTTTCGCCGAGAAGTGCTTCGGCAAGCGCATCGATCTTTTGATTGATCCGTTCTTCAAGTGCCGTCAAAGCACGGATGACATAACTCTCAGAAACAGGGAGATCTGAACCCTTATATACCTCATCTGTCTCTTCCTCGTCAGCAGCTGCGACAAATACGCAGACAGAAATCGTAAGCAGCAATGCCATTGCTGTCAGCAGGAGTCGAGTATTCTTTTTCATTGTATATTCCTTTCTGTTTTCGATCAGGCTTGATCGTTATTGATATCAAAAGGCGGGGTGAAATCAGCGGGTAATGCGGAAGGAGAAGCCGGGATCTTCGTCTTTTTCAGCTTTTGCGGCTGAGAGAAAAGCGAAGCATAATTGCTTTCAGCAAAGCAGATTCGCTGATCCTTTTTGAGTGTAACCAAGGTGACACCCGAGGAGGTACGTGTTGTCTTTTCAGGAACGAGATCGGACGAGATCACCGCAGCTTTCCGAGCGGTTGTAACCATTAGAATATCGGCATGCGATTTTGCTGCAATATAGAAAACTCCAACACACGGGGAGACATCTGAATACGCACCCGTCAGCTTACGGCGATTGGATTTTGTCACATAGGATGCAACGGGAATCCGAACTCCTTTTCCGTTTGCAAAGACAAAGAGGAATGTTCCTCCATCATTTACCATGTCAGAAAAGCTTTTCATTGCAATACACCGCTCATTGGGATCAAAGCCGAGCTTTGACGGTACAAAATCACCGAGCGCAGATGCTTTGGTAGGATCAAAGTCACTGACCTTTGCTTTATAGACTTGCGCCTGATCGGAGAAGAAAAGAAGCTCGTGTATATTTTCTGCATCTTCCTCCGAACGCAGAGAATCGCCGTCCTTGTATTTCAATTCGTCGTTTCCGCGAAGGGAAGCCATTGTGATCTTTTTGAAATAGCCGTCTCGTGAAAGCACGTGTTTGACCGGATAATTCTCAACGTGCTCCTCTTCTTTGTATTCAACGATATCCTCATCGTAGATCAGCTGTGTCATACGGGGTTTACCGTATTTATCCTTGATCTCCTTGAGCTGCTTTGCGATAACACGCTTCATTTTCGCTTCGCTCTTGATAGTCGCTTCGATCTCCGCAATTTCTTTCTGAAGTGATTCGATCTCACTGATGCGGTTGATGATGTATTCTCTGTTGAGATTACGAAGCTTGATTTCTGCGATATATTCTGCTTGCTGTTGGTCGATACCGAAGCCCTTCATCAAGTTCGGAACAACATCTGCATCACTTTGCGTGCCTCTGACGATCGCGATCGCACGGTCGATATCAAGCAGGATCTTTCCAAGACCGAGCAGGAGATGAAGTTTATCCTGTTTTTTTGTCAGGTCATACGTGAATTCACGTGTCAAACAGCCAAGACGATATTTGATCCATTCATTCAGGATTTCGATGATACCCATCTGTCGGGGGGAGTTGCCGATGAGAATATTAAAATTACAGGCAAATTCGTCCTCGAGCGGTGTCAATTTATATAATTTCTGCATCAACACATTGGGGTCTACATTTCTGCGAAGATCGAGTGTAAGCTTGAATCCGTTGACATCAATTTCATCGCGAAAATCGGAGATCTCTTTAAGCTTCCCCTCCTTAACAAGATCGGAGATACGCTTAATAATTGCATCGATCGTTGTTGTATAGGGAATCTGAAGGATATCGATACAGTTTTCCTTTTTGTCATAGGTGTAACGTGCACGCAAACGGAATGATCCGTGACCGGTCCGATAGATCTCCTTAAGCTCGGCTCGATTATAAATGATGGAGGCGCCCGTAGAAAAATCGGGAGCCTTGATATGATCCATCATATCGTTGAGCTGAATCTTGGGATCGGCAAGCAGCGCGATTGTACCGTCACAGACCTCAGAGAGATTAAAGGAGCAGATGTTACTTGCCATGCCAACAGCAATACCGACGTTCGGCGTTACAAGGACATTAGGAAATGTTGTCGGAAAGAGAGTTGGTTCAGTTTTGGTATTATCGTAATTCGGAACCATGTCAACGGCATTCTTATCAATGCCGCGAAAAAGCTCACTGCAGATTGGTGCAAGACGTACCTCTGTATATCTCGGAGCAGCGGTTGCATCGCGGCTGTAATGCTTACCGAAAGAGCCCTTTGAATCCACGAAAGGATGCAGCAGCGCTTCATAATCAGCCGTAAGCCGTACCATCGTTTCGTAAATAGATGCGTCACCGTGCGGATGGTATTCCATTGTTGCACCGACAACATTGGCACTTTTGGTTCGAGGACCGGAGAGGAGACCTTTTTTATACATGGTGTATAATAGCTTTCTGTGTGAAGGCTTGAAGCCGTCGATCTCAGGAATCGCACGGGAAATGATAACACTCATTACATACGGCATGTAATTCTTTTCGATTGTTTCCGTAATCGGCTGCGGAGTGATTTCCGCCGTCGGAACCTGATGAAACAATTCCGTGTTTTTATTTTTTTTAGCCATATCGATCCATTCCTTTGACTACATTATCTCAAATATCTGCATCGCGGACATATTCCGATGCGTGAAGGGCAATAAATTCCTTACGTGCAGGAAGGTCATCACCAAGAAGTGTTTCAAAAATAATCATGGTTTGTTTTTCATCGGAAGGCTCCACGCGGATCAAGTGCCGTGTCTGCGGATCCATGGTCGTTTGCCACATCATCTTCGGGGTGTTTTCACCAAGACCCTTCGAACGCTGAATTGTGTATTTTGCACTTCCAAGTTTTTCAATGATCTCTGATTTATCCTTTTCATCATACGCGTAGTATGTTTCATCCTTGCAATTGATCTCATACAGAGGTGTTTCGGCAATATACACCTTTCCCATTTTGATCAAAGAAGGGAGTAAACGGTAGAACATTGTGAGAATGAGCGTGCGGATCTGAAAACCGTCCTCATCGGCATCGGTACATATGATGATTTTCGACCATTTCAAAGCGTCGGGATCAAAAGGCATCATATCCGATTTTGCTTTTGTTTTCACCTCAACACCGCAACCGATGACACGGAGCAGATCGCAAATGATCTCGCTCTTGAATATTTTTTCGTAAGAACTCTTGAGACAGTTCAATGTTTTTCCACGGACAGCAATGATCGCCTGGAAATCTGCGGCACGACCGAGCTTACAGGAGGTAAGAGCAGAGTCACCCTCTACACTGTAGAGCTCACGTCTTTCCGGATCTTTGGAACGACAACCGACAAACTTTTCAATACGGTTCGTCATATCAACAGTTCCGCCGAGCTTCTTTTTCAGATTCAATCTCGTGGATTCCGCCGTTTCTCTAGAGCGCTTATTGACAAGAACCTGTGAGGTGATCTTTTCTGCATCGATTGGGTGCTCGATAAAGTAGATCTCAAGCTGCTGCTTCAAAAAATCGGTGAGCGCCTCAGCAATAAAGGTATTGGTGATTGCTTTTTTTGTCTGATTGGCATAGGAGGGTTGTGTTGAAAAGCTGCTGGTAACGAGAACAAGACAGTCCTCCACATCGGCAAAGGTGATCTTGGCTTCGTTTTTGTTATACTTTCCGGCGGTTTTTAAGTACTTATCAATCGCATAGGTAAAGGCAGAACGTACTGCTTTATCGGGAGAACCTCCGTGTTCGAGAAAACTGGAATTGTGATAGTACTCAAGCAGATTTACGGTTGTTGAAAAGCAGAAGGATACCTCTGCCTTTAGTTTATAATCGGGCTTGTCTGCGCGATCACGTCCCATCGTTTCCAATTTCCACAGGACCGGCGGTGTAATAGCCGCATTTGTCGTCATCTCCGATACATAATCGATGATGCCATGCTCGTAATAAAAGGTCTGTTCATCAAACGTTCCATCGGTGTTTTCCCAACGAAAAACAAAGCGGATACCTGAATTGACCACGGATTGCTTACGGAGAACATTTTCCATATGCTCACGGGGAACTGCAATATCCGTAAAAACCGCAAGATCGGGACGCCATCGGATAATCGTACCTGTACGTCCGAGCTCTTTCTTCTGAGGCTCTCGGATACTCAACTCGGTAACAGGCTCACCCTTTGCAAATTCGATGTGATACACTTTACCATTGTTGTATGAGGTTACATGCATATATTCTGAGGAATACTGTGTTGCACATGCACCAAGACCGTTCAGTCCAAGGGAATACTCATATGCGGCGTCCTCAGCGTTGTTATCGTATTTTCCGCCTGCATACAGCTCACAGTATACAAGCTCCCAATTGTAACGACCCTCTGCCTCGTTGTAATCCAGCGGAACACCGCGTCCAAAATCCTCGATCTCAAAGCTATGATCGGAAAAAGCTGTGATTCGGATCTCCGATCCGTATCCCTCGCGCGCCTCATCCACGGAGTTGGATAGAATTTCAAAAAAAGAATGCTCGCAGCCTTCAAGACCGTCCGATCCGAAAATAACGGCGGGACGTTTACGAACACGGTCCGCGCCCTTTAATGCAGAGATGCTTTGATTGCCGTACTGAGGGGCAGTTGATTTCTTTGCCATGTTGTGGTTGAGTCCTTTCCATCAAATATTTATATCCCCATATATTATACCAAATTTTTTTGATATTGAAAAGAGGAAAGTGATAAATTCGAGAAAATTTTTTGTAAATGTTTTGATTTTATCAAAGAAGATACCGAAATCCGTTTTTTTCACGTTTTTGATCATTGTTGCGGCAAGCCGATGCGTGCAAACAGAAATTTCTTTACGAAAATTCTCAAAAAGGTATTGATTATTTTGAATTTCTTTGTTATAATATTAGCAGGTGTATGTACATAGTAGTGACTTGTCTTTTGTATATACCAAATATTTAATGATAGGAGAATGGAAATATGATCTCTCGTAACATCACCATTAAGAACAGTGTTGGCTTGCATGCAAGACCTGCGACCTTCTTTATTCAGAAGGCAAATTCTTATAAAAGTTCTATTTGGGTTGAAAAGGACGATAGACGAGTCAATGCTAAGTCTCTTCTCGGTGTTCTGTCTCTTGGTATTACCAAAGACATGACCATTACCTTGATCGCAGATGGTGTAGACGAGGTTGATGCACTGAACGGTATCGAGGATCTGGTTACAAACGGATTCAACGATTGATTTTTTGATTTGATATACATCGAGAGCGAGCAACCACGGACGTAAGTCACGGGGTCTCGCTCTTATGCTTTTTCGTGTGGAGGTGATATAGATGCAGAAAAAGGAGCTCCCCCTTTTTTCATATGATCCAAATGAAACACCTGAGATGCGGCTTGTACGTTTGATTGACAAGGCAAATCAACTTCCTTTTTCTCCAGGTGTCTATATTATGCATGATAAAAACGGCCGTGTGATTTACGTCGGAAAATCCAAGGTTCTCAAGAATCGTGTGTCACAGTATTTTCATGATCATGCCTCGCATACGCCGAAGACTGCCCGTATGGTAAGTCAAATTTCTGATTTTACCTATATCCTTTGCGATTCTGAAATGGAAGCATTGACATTGGAAAACAGCCTGATCAAGCTGCACTCCCCTAAGTATAATATCCGTTTGAAGGATGATAAGAATTACCCTTATATACGCATTGGTGTAAACGAATCGTTTCCAACTGTCTCGATGGTCAGAAAGCGAACTGCAGACGGCGCAAAGTATTTCGGGCCTTATTCAAGTGCACAGGCCGTCTCCAGGATCCTTGTGACAATACGAAAATCCTTCCGGATCCCCTCATGTAAAAGATCCTTTCCGCGCGATATCGACAAAGAACGCCCTTGTATATACGCACAGATCGGACAGTGCTGTGC
>JAFQMO010000105.1 GCA_017414385.1 Clostridia bacterium | reverse complement strand
GATTATACAGGACATTATATCTATACCTCTGCCTTCTCAAACGAAATGGATCTTCAGATCACCACACGCAGCGGCGGAAAAGCAGGAGATCTTCTCATGTTCCGCGACTCCTTCGGCTCTGCACTGATCGGCGATCTCGCCGTTTCCTTTGCCAATATGCGTATGGAGCGTGCAGTCCCTTACCGTCTCGATCTTCTGAAGACCGAGCAATATGACGTTGTGATCATCGAGATCGCAGAGCGTAACCTGCGCACCCTCATTGGCGCAGATGCCCGTATTACAGAATAAGCAAACACCGCAAATGATTCAGGAGGATTTCGATATGCAGAATATGAATGTGGCGTCACATTCCAAAGCCTTTCTTTGTGTGATCCTCTCCGTTACAGCTCTTCTTTTGTGTGCCTGTGACAGCCGCTCTGACGGCACCTATTATATCAAAAACGCAACCTTTGCAGGCTATGACCTTGCCACTGACAAGGGAATCACGTTCACAGACAGTCTCATTGACCGCAACGAGCCGGAAAAGGACAGCCCTATTCTTTCGACGCCGTCCGATCCGACACCCAACGAGACCGACACCGTCGGCAGCTTTTATATGCGTGTATATGAGGACATGGATATTTTCAACAACATCGGCGACAAGATCCCCGTGTCTACACTGATCCCCGGAACGCTCATCTCCATTGAAGAGATCGAGAATAATGTATGGGTCAGCGTTTCCACCATGGAGGGCAAGCATATCGGTTATGCAAAGGACGGTTTTCTCAAAGCGACCGACAACGATTGCGCCGTCTATGCAGAGCTCCCCGTGGAATACGGCTTGGCAAAGACCAATGACGAGAGCTACGTTGCCGCATACTCGCACCTTGTGGATATCCGCCGTTACCTGAAGGTCTATGAGACCCAAAGGCCGAGCGACATAAAAAAGATCAATCCCGCAGACTATGATGTCATCGTCTGTATGCAGCTTTCCACAAACAATACCTCCATCAAGGAGCCCTTCTATCAGCGGAATCTATGCCTTGTACAGTACGATCTGATCCCCAAGATCATGGAAGCTGTGAAGCTGTTCCGCGATGACGGCTACACCATCGTGATCTACGATGCATACCGTCCCACATCTGTACAGCAGCGATGGTTTGATGTTGTCCGTGTACACAAATGGGTCGCTGATCCGTCCCGCGGAATGGGCGGTATCCATGACCGCGGCACAGCCCTCGATATGTCTCTTGTCGGACGCGACGGTGTCTTGCTCGAAATGCCGACCGCCATGCATACCTTCACCGACGAGGCATCCCGTCTGAGCGAGACCATGACCGATACCGCACGGGAGAATATGGACTACATGAAGGACGTCATGGTGTCCTGCGGCTTTGCATACATCAATTCCGAATGGTGGCATTTTCAGGATGTCAATACCAAGTATTATCTCCCGACCGACCATCCGCTGGACGAGATCCCGCTCGTTTCGGCAGTAAAATAAGGAGGTGTGACGATGCAAAACAAGCCCGCTTTTTCTCCTGCTGTCGGTGACGGAAATGAAATCTGTTATTACCCGACGCCGCTCCCCCTCTCATCTGCATCCCGAACATCCCCTCCCTCACCCACATCGGACATTCCCGCCGTCCTCTCCTACATCTTCAGAGCAAGACCGTACAGCGGGAATTCCTCGGAGGATATGGTGTATTTGTATATCGGACGCGACAGATCCGTTTCGCTGCGTTCCTTTACCATTTCTTACCGATTCTCCGCACTCCCCATCATGATCGAGGATCCCGCGCGGTCATTCCATCGCTATGAATATACAGACGAGGATATCAATGACCATGATTATATTGTCTGTAAGCTGCGCCTCCCCGCTTCCCTGTCCGCAGATTTTCCCGGATGCAGTGCATACGTCAGCAAGATCTGTCTTACGGACGGTACAGAGATCGCCTTCTCCTCCTCCGATTTTTTCTACGCAGAGCAGGACGAGGCTTATCTGGACAATGCGCTCGACCGTGCAAGCCAAAAAGCAGACCATATCCCGGCATCCGCGCAGTCCGTCTCCAAGGCAGGCGCCTCCAATCCCCTCTCCTATGAGGACACCGTGTCCCGCAGACATACACGCAAGAGCCGTCTGCCCCGCTATATCGGATACGGACTTTCCGTCATCGGCATCGGTGTTTTGATCTTCTTCGGCGTAGAATATTTCTCTTATCAGCATGCCATGCTCGGTGCCGAGGTCTATCTTGATGCAGGCGAGATCGCACAGGCAGAAGCTTATGTACAGAAGGAGATCGGACGCAACCGGTTCCTTTTGACACAGGAAAATGCGCTTTCCGGCAATATTCGGATCCTTTGTGCGGAAAAACGCTATAATGAAGCATATAAGATCCTTTCGCAGACACCGTTTGCATCGCTCCTACAGGATGTATGCCGCCGGGCCGCGGACGATGCGCTGCAGGGGGGGGACTATCAAACAGCCTTTGTCTATGCAAAAAGCGCCCCCACCCCCTTTGACGATGAGATCACATCCAAGGCCGTCGATCTCGTCATCGATACCGAAAGCAATCAGATCAACGAAGAGATGTACCTCATTGCACAGCAAACATCAACTCCCGAGGTTCTGGACCGTCTGCTCTCAAGGATCATCGAATACGCAAAGGAAAACGACCTTTATCATACCGCCATGCGTGCAGCGCTGAAGTCTTCCACGCCTGAGGCTGCTGCGGCTGCCGCTGCAGATGTTTTTTCTGCCGCAACACAGTATTATATCGACAACGGCGACTATAACGGTGCCGCCACCTTCATTTCCGCATACAACAACGGTGAGCATGCCGTCGAGGAACACATTGAGGATGCACTGATCGCGCACTTCTCCAAGACAAGAGATACCGAGAGCGCCTTCTTCCTTGCCAAGCATTTCGGCATTTCCGCCGCAGATATTCAGATCGAAGCAGAGGATCTTTCGATCCGATCCGATCTTTCCGGTCTTTATTCTCTGCTTTCTCCCGAGCAAAAGCGCGATTACCACGCGCATAGGATCACCGTCGGCGGTCTGTTCCTCACCATTGGCGAGGACGGTATTCTTTATCTGCACACAAAGACCACAGGTGCCTCCCCCACAGGAGGCTCGGTCACCGATACCTTGCAGGCAGACGCACAAAGACAGATCCGAGCAATGCTTGAGGGCAAGACGCCGATCGTATCTGTTGCCTCAAATGACCTGAATACCATTGTCTTACACGAGGACGGAACACTGACTGCATTCGCCAACCGCATAATCGGCAACGCCGCAACCGCTGCCTCAGCAGAGGAGCTTTCCGTCATCACAGCGGCACAGTCCGTTCAGGGTGTCGTTGCCATTGCGGCAGGAGATGCACATTTCGTCTTCTTGCATGAGGATGGAAGTGTTTCCGCCATCGGAGACAATACCTATACGCAGTGCAGTACAACGTCAAGTGACTGGCATGATATTACAGCAATCGCAGCAGGCGGTTATTTCACACTCGGTCTGCGCGCCGACGGAACCGTCGTTGCGGTCGGAGACGACAGCTGCGGACAGTGTCAGGTAAGCGGACTTCATCATGTGGTATCGATCGCTGCAGCCGATCTTTCCACCGCAGTACTCTTTGCTGACGGAACCGTCACGCTTCGCGGAGACCGCGGTATGGGAATGACCGAGGTCCCGAAGCTCACCGATGTCAAGCGGATCCGTGCGGGCGGAAGTGCGCTCATTGCCGAGCACAATGACGGCAGCTTCACACTGTGCGGCGGCTGTGTCGATACCGGAAATTACGGATCTGTCGCATCCTGGAGCGATATTGCCGATTATGAGATCGGAGATGTTTGCGCCGCTGCAATCCATCAAAACGGTTCTATCCGTACCACCGGTACCAATCGTGTACAGCTTTCATAAATGCCATCAACAACAAGGAATTTTTATCAATGATCTTTTGTACATTTCAAAATCAATCACCGTCACCGTCGGAGCCTGCCGCGGCAGCAGACGAGACGATAACCGAATCGGAGCAGCCAACAGCAGATGCATCGGAGCCGACCGATCTGCAAAGCGGTACGGATCTGTCGGTATCCGAGGATACCGATACTCCGCAGGCCCCCTCCGATGCGGATCTCCATTCCGAATCATCAGAAAAGCCTTCCAAAAAAAAGCGTATCGGCAGAGTTCTCCTGTACGTACTGCTTTCCATGTGCGCAGCAGTCGTTCTGTTTTTCGGAATAACAACCGCCGCGCTCTTCTATCTCAGCCGTCCGACCAATGTCGATCTGGACACACAGATCACCCTCGGTGCGCTTGAGAAAAACCCCGTGCTTGCATATTTCTGCCATACAGATGCAGATCCTGCGTCGATCGATACCTCTGCAATCTCCGATCAAACGATCCCCTTGACCTTCTTCGGTGTGATCGATCGGGAATGGCAGATCCGTGTCCGTGACCTGACGCCTCCCGCCGTCACGCTTCGTGACCTGGTGATCACACAGGGACTCTCCGTTTGTGCAGAGGATTTTATTCTGTCCTCTGAGGACAAAACAGAGATCACCTTCACTTTTGTATCGCAGCCCGATGTCACTGCCGTCGGCACACAGACGGTCACCGTGTGTACAACGGATATCGGCAAAAACAAGACCGAGGTCACGGCCGCGCTGACCGTCATCGATGCGCAGAATGCACTTACGCTCGAGCTTCGCCGCGACAAAAAAGACGATCTGCTCGATATCGTCACCGAGCAGCCCTATTCCTTTGACAAAACGGATCTTTCTCAGATCGATTTCGATGCCTGCGGTGAATACCGTCTGCTTGCCGAAAAGGAAACAGAGGAGAATACCTGTTATCATATTGCCGTAGCAATTGCAGATACAACTCCTCCCTCCATCGTGTTGGAAAGCCGCAATCTTCTCATGGATCAGACGGCGACCCCCGAAAAGTTCATTGTCTCCATGCACGATGCCTCGGAAATGAGCTTTTCCTTTGTCAACGAGCCGGATTATGAATGCTTTGAGGAGCAGCAGGTGGAGATCCTTGCACAGGACGTCTACGGAAACAGCACAGTATATACGACCACACTTCTGATCTGGGAGATCCCCTC
Organism: Clostridia bacterium; assembly: GCA_017414385.1. GTDB lineage: Bacteria > Bacillota > Clostridia > Oscillospirales > CAG-272 > RGIG3925. The sequence goes on along the minus strand of JAFQMO010000105.1, from coordinate 5,020 downwards.
CGCCTACACCGTAGAATGCGGAACAACAACGCTTTCGCTGCAAAGCAAGCTCTTTTCGGACGTTTCACAAAACAGCCGTCCCAAGCTTGAAAAGGGCTTTTCCGCCGACAAGCTTCCTATCGGTACCCATGAGATCGCCGTTGTCGGTGCTTATTCCACAGAAACGGTCCTTCTGACCGTCGAGGATACTACCTCACCGATGCTGGTTCTTCACGATGCCACCGTCTACCGCGGCAAGGATGTTTTGGCAGATGACCTGGTAGAATCCGTCAAGGATGCCTCTCCCGTCACCGTATCGTTCGTATCTGAGCCTGACGTCTCCGAGGAGCAGAGCCTCACCGTACAGATCCTCTGCGTGGATGCAGCGGGCAACCAAACGATCGGTGAAGCCACGCTTCATGTTGTCCGTGACGGAGAGCCGCCCGTGATTTCGGGTCTGGACACGCTCTATATCACCACAGGAGAGCCCGTTTCTTACAAGAGAGGCGTCAGAGCAACGGACAATGCCGATGGAACCGTCTCTGTTTCCGTTGATGCATCTGCGGTCGATACAAGCACCCCCGGTGCCTACAGTGTCAAATATACAGCACAGGACGCAGAGGGCAACAGAACGACCAAATACAGAACCGTCATCGTCTCCACCATCAGCCAGAGTGCACTTGAGCAGTATGCAAGGGACGTTCTCGCAAGGATCACGACCGCCGGCATGACCGACCGCCAAAAGGCACGCGCCATCTATGATTGGTGTAAGCTGAATATCTCCTACACGACCATGACTGCGCATCTGATCGGCTCCTTTATCCCCTCCGTTCACTACAGCTTCAATTTCCATGTCGGAAACTGCTATGGCTATTATGCGGCGGCATCCATGCTCCTTGACAGCGCAGGGATTGAAAACATGATGATCCAGAGAAAGTCTTATGTTGCTGCGGTTCCCCACTATTGGAACCTGGTCAAGATCGACGGAAATTGGTATCATATGGACACATGTCCCTCTCCCGCATCCGCACCGCTGACCTGCTTCTTACTCACCGATGCAGAGGTCGCACATTATTCCACGCATTCCTATCGCAATTATTATACCTTTGATACAAGCCTTTATCCGCGTACACCGTAAGCCTGCCACACAGAATTTCATCAAAGAAAGGAATTTCCAAAATGAAAAAAAGATTGATGCTCCTGCTCCTTGCCGCAGCCGTTTCCGCAGCACTCTGTGCATGCGGTACAGACGGTCCCGAGAAAAACAGTGAAACCGAGACAAACGGCACCGCAGATGTCGCAGATATCACCGATACGCAAACGGAAGCGGTCTCCGATGACAGCACAGAGCCTGCCGATACCGTCTCCGATACCGATACACAAACAGAGACGCCGGTCGCCTCCGCATCGGAATATACCTGTTTCCTTGACAACGGTGTCAGCATTGTGCTCGGCGGAGCCGCAGCAGATGCGCTCGCGGTGCTTGGTGAATACGATGATATAATGGAGGCACCCAACTGTGTGTACGTCGGCATGGACCGCGTCTATACATGGAACGGCCTCTACACCGTGACCACTATGCCAAGCAGTGACGGCACAGAGATCGTCACCGAGATCTCCCTTCTCTCCGATCTTGTCACATGGCAGGAGGATGGCGGCGATCTTTACATCGGCTGCACCGCCGATGAGGTCTATGCAGTACTCGGTGATCCCGATTCCTCGGAATTCGGCTTGGAACGTTTTTCGCTGAGCGCAGATGCTTCCGTCTCCATCATGTTGGATGACGGATACGCCTCTTCCATCACGCTCATCTTCACACAGGAATAAAGATCTGTATACAAAAAACGGGTACCGTCACCACACGGTATCCGTTCTTTTTTGGGTCAAAAAACTTTTTGAAAAATTTTCATGTCCCTCTTGACAGCAAACCGTATTAGTGATATAATACAGTTAAACCGTATCACGCAAGTAATACAGTTTCATGATAAGGAAGAATACGTATGATTTCATTTGAACATTTTCAACCACAGGACGGTACACCGATCTATCAGCAGATCATTCTGCACATCAAGCGCGGCATCGTATCGGGATCCGTGATGGCAGGGGACGCCCTTCCGTCGCGCCGAGTACTCTCGACACTCCTCGGTGTCAATCCGAATACCATTCAGAAGGCGTATCATCTTCTGGAGGAGGAGCATCTCATTGCATCCCATGCAGGTGCCAAAAGTTATATCGTGATCGATAACGAAACGGTGGCGCGCATCCGCCGTCAGCTGATGGAAACAGAGCTGCGGGGAACTGTACGCGCCCTGAAGCAGATGGGACTTTCCAAGGAGGAGGCGACAACGATCATCTCCTCGCTTTGGGAGGAAGCCCCGTCGTCACAGACATAAGTCATGGGAGAAGCGGTCCCGTTTCCTCATCATTCCAAAGCGGAGCGCACATCCCAAGGAAGGGATGCTCCGCACCAGCGATCCATCTCAAGTGTCCCCTCATTCCTATGAAAGGCAGGTCCCCGGAGTCCCCCGGACCGTGTATATTATCACCATGAAAAAAAACGCTCCCCATCTCTCTGTCCTCGCGCTGATCGCACGGCAGTCCTTTGGTGCGGTCCTTCTTGTTTTACTCATCACAACCGTCCTTCGTGCACTTGCGTATCAAAAAACGTTCTCCGATGCGCTCGCAGCCTACAATGCATCCCCAAGCCTTGGATTTATCGACATCGAATCACTCTTTACCTCATCGGGCGGTACCTTTGCCATCAATGTCACACGCATATCTCTGCTGCTGATCTCATTCCTTCTATGCAGAATCTTCTGTGAACGCGGATCCCGCTGCGGCTATACCCTGATGCGCCTTCGTGTGACGGAACGCGGAATCTTTGTCTGCCATGCCATATATGCAGCCGTGATCTACCTGCTCTTCTACGCAGCAGAGCTGCTTCTCAGCTATGCCGTATGTCTTTATTACCTGCAGCACGCACCCGCAGAATACGTCGGTCCGCAGACACTCTTCCTTGCTTTTTACCGAAGCAATTATCTGCACAGTCTTCTGCCGCTTGCCGATATCGCAGTCTGGGTACGCAACGGGTTCCTTTATCTTGCGCTTTCTCTGGCTGCAGCGGAGTTTCCCTGCCGTCAGCGGCGCAGACACTTTGGCGGAAGCATCCTCGCGCTGTGCGTCTGTACGCTCGTCTTTTTCATCCGTGAGATCGGTGACGCCTTCAATTCCTTTGCCGTGATCTTCTGTTCGCTGTGCTGTATTGCAAGCAGTATCTATTTTGTATTTTTCAAAAACCACGAATCCGATGAAGAAACGGAAGGAGGCGAGGTCCTGTGAGGCATACAAAGCCGTTTTTGACTGAGGAAACCAAGGAGCATCTGCGCGGATATCTTTCCCCGCCCGGGATGTCACTGTCTTCCGAGGCAGGTCTGTTTGCAACGGGCATCGGCGCAGCCTTTGTGTATAACCTGACCTATCTGTCCCGATACCTTGAAGCATACAATGCCCTTTTCGAAACAGACACGCATACCCGTGTGCGTGTTCTGCGGGACGGCGCTGTCATGCCGCCCTTCTATACGCTTTTTGACAATGCATGGGCAGGCTTTCTTCTGCTCGCAGTGCTCGTTTTTGTCTTTGTGCCGTTTCACTATTCCTTTTACCACCGTGAAACGAAGTCCATTTACGTCATGAAGCGTCTGCCAAATCGCTATCTGCTCCCGACACAGTGCCTGTCCTTTTCGGTTTTGTGCGCGATAATATCCTTGCTTTGCGCCGCTGCAGTGCTGCTTGTCTCTTTTTTGATCTATTGGCTTGCAACACCCGACGCGTGTCTGTCGGGGGGCTTCTTCTCTCAACTGTTCTTGTAATCGAAAGGTAGGTAACGACCATGCTCGAGTTAAAAAACGTCAATAAATATTACGGCCACAAGCGTGCCCTCTCCGATATCACGCTTTCACTCCCGCGCGGCGAAATCGTTGGTCTGTTCGGGGAAAACGGCGCGGGAAAAACGACCCTCATGAAAAGCATCCTTGCGTATCATTCCTTTTCGGGAGAGATCACCCTGGACGGCGACCCCATCACCAAAAACAATATCGCAAAAATCTCCTTTGCCACAAGCGAGCACTCCTTTTTCTCAAATCTGAGCGCCGATGCGCACAAAACCTTTTATCAGGAGCATTTCCCAAAATTCTCCGAGAAGCGCTTTGTGGCACTCATGGACTTCTTCGATCTGCGTCACCATACGCCGCTCCGTTCCTTTTCCATGGGACAGAAGAATCAGTTTGAGGTCATCATGGCGCTGTGTCAGGGGGCGGACTACATTCTGATGGATGAGCCCTTTGCGGGAAATGACGTCTTTAACCGCGAGGACTTTTACAAGGTCCTGCTCGGTATTCTTGAGCCAAACGAAACCCTTCTGCTCTCCACGCATCTGATCGAGGAGGTCTCCGACATCATCGGGCGTGCGGTTCTTCTCAAGCAGGGCTGCATTGTCGGTGATATCACAACAGAGGCACTGGAGGAAAGCGGAAAAACGCTCATGGATTACATCAAGGAAACGCACCGTTACAGAAGCGACCGTGTCAGCCGCGCATTGAACGACCTGAGAGGAGAAGATTCCCAATGAGACGATGGACCGTTTTTCTCAGCCTGATCCTTGCTGTCTGCATCGCCGGCATCTGTTTTGTCTGCGCTTCGGCTGCAAAGAACGGCGACCGCGTAATGTTTACCGAAGAATGTGTATATGGTGATCCTCATGCAGCAGACGGTCTCACCGTCGATACGCATGTCACATGGAATTATCATCTTTTCTGGGATATGAAGCAAGCACTCGGGACAGATCCCGCGCCGATCACAAAATGCTCCTTTACCGCCGCCAACCCTTACACCACTTATGTCGGTGAAGGCAGTCATTTCCGGATGGAAAGTGTGATCGCATACGGCTTTTCCGTCTCAGGCGACGTCTCGGGCATGGACGATAAATATACCATGCCGGGCTTGAGCGCCGTATACAGCGAGATGTATGAAAGTGCCAAGGTCG
>JAFQMO010000104.1 GCA_017414385.1 Clostridia bacterium | reverse complement strand
TTTTTGATAGCTGCGGGGTCCTCCGTCTTTTTCAGTGCATCCTCAGCCATGTTGTAGAAACGCTTTCCGAGAACATCGATTGCGTCAAGGGTGATCTCAAGCGCATCGTAGAATTCAGACTGCTCGTCTGAGGTGTTGATCTTGCGATACGTTGCGATCTTTTCGCGGTAATAGTCCGTACCGTATACACAAACATTCCAAAGACCGGGGACAGCGTGACCCATCCAGTCACCACCCCAAAGCGCACCGTCAAAAGCGAGCTGCTTCTGATTCGGCGGCATCCATTCATTCCAAACAACGGCATCACCGACATGAGGTATCAGGAGATCAACAATCTGTTGAAGCTCCTGCGCGTCATCGGGATTGTTTTTCTTAATGGACTCAAACGTATCGTTGTCAAAATCGATAGAGGTACCGAAGGACAATACAAAAGAGACATTTTTTGCATGCGCAACGGGAAGGTAATTTTTGTCAAAAGAAAATTCAGCCTCGTTTAAGAGATTATAGAAACCGGCGGCAATCTTTTTTCCTTTAAATCCGGCATCACAGCCGAGAAAACCGCGAGCAAAGGGCTCGAGCTTTGTATTGAATTGATAAGTCATAGAAAATCCTCCTTTGAGATCCAGAATGGAATATAGGGAAAGAAGATTTATCGCTTGCAATGTGCAGTGCGCGCGATAACGTTCTCTTGCAGATCTTTGCCGATATGAACGAAACGATCACTGTAACCACCTACACGGACGATCAAATCTCTATGATTCTCAGGGTGGATCTGTGCATCGAGAAGCTCATCGGGCGAAACAACGGTTGCTGTCATCATCTGACCACCGCGTTCGAAATAAGACCGCCAGAGTGCAAGGAAGGTGGTCTCGCCTTCCGATGATACAAAGACATCCTTGTCAAATTTTACATTAAGGATAAAGCCACTACCCGGAAGCGTATGATCAAAATGCAGACAGGAATTGATGAGTGCGGTAGGACCGTTTTTGTCAAAGCCGGGGGTTGCACCGATAGAATCTGCGTACAAGGGCTCTCTGCGCTTTTTGCCGTTCGGAAGTGCAGCAACGGCACGACCGAATTCCGCTGCCGCCTGGAAGGGAGAACATCCACCGGAAAAATAACCTCCGCGGAAGGTCTCGATCGTGAGAAGGAGACTGTTGTAATGGTTCATAAAGTCACCGGCAATCTCATCAACGAAAGGAATATCGTTACCGAATTTCAGCTCGCTGTTCTTGAGCGTATGGTACATCTCATCATAGCCCTCAAAGTTTTTGTCGAGCGCATCGATGAGCTCATCCATGGAGTAGCGCTTTTCCTCGTAGACATATTTTTTGATCGCTGCAAGGGAATCGGCGGTGTCTGCAATTCCTTGTGCCAGGATCTGACCGTTTCCGTAGAGAGGACCGCGATTCTTGTAATCAAGGCCTTTTTCCATACAACCTTCGATAAAGATGGAACGGATGGGGGTTGCGGTTGTATGTGAATAGAAACGCTGATGCATGTTTGACATTTCCGCACACATGACGGTGATATGATCCATCTGCTTGAGGAAAGCTGCATAGAACGTATCGAAATCCTTAAAGGTACGGGGATCTCCCGTCTGCGGACCGACCTGACGTCCGGAGGTTGCGGAAACACCGTTGTGAAGGGTATATTCGACTGCTTTACCGATATTGATTTGACCGTCTTCCAATCCCATATGGCTTTTGCCCGGAATATCGATCTGGTTACATCCGTTCATAACATAAGTGTGTGCATCTGCCTTCGGAATTCCGAGACGCTCAAGCGCAGGAATGACGGCGTGGTCATTATAAAGACCGGGAAGTCCTGTTCCGGATGCGAGTGCTTCATAAGCAGCCTTCATCAGGCGTTCCGGTGTATTTTTGTGCCATCTGAGTGTGACATTGGGCGTTTCATACTTATAAGTCTTGATCATATCAAGGATCTCATAGGTGAGTTCGTTTGTCAGGTCATTTCCGTTTTCATCAGAGCCGGACAGACAGAGATTCCAGGTACGCGTCCAATGGAAAAATTCCCAGATATATACAAGGTATTTTTTACGCTCGACCGGATCTGTGACCTTCCAAAAATCGTACATGTATTGATCGAAATGTCCCGGAGAGTCGACACCGTCCATGGTGAAGATCATGATGTAAACGATACAAGCCTCGACAAAGTCCCGACACGGCTCTTTCGGAGCGTGCGTGAGTGTACGGATGACATTGTTGATTTTCTCGATCTTTTCGGGATCGTCTGTTTTTAAGAGCTCCTGCTGTGCAAGGTAGCGGCAGCGCGCACCGCAGGCATCGATGGCATCAAGGGTAATATCGAGAGCATCGTAGAATTCATCATTGTCTTTCGCACGGTTGCGCTCACGGTTCAAAGCGACCTTGGCTCTGAAATGATCGGTACCGTACTTGCACAAATCCCAAAGTGCAGGAACTGCGTGACCATACCAACCGCTTGCGTGTGCCGCTTCCGTGGCAAGCTTCATTTGCTTTGTGTAATGAGAGTCTGCATGACTGTAGATCAGGTGCGGCTTCATGAGAAGATAGATTCGCATGATATCCTCTGCATCCTCGGGATACTTTTCACAGAGCTCCTGAGCATAGTCTTTTCCCCAGCAATTAATACCCATACTGTAATCGTAATTGATCGCATTTTCACCGCGATGTGCATTCGGGAGGAAATTATCATCGAAGGTGAAATTGGCTTCTTGGCAAGCAAGCAGTAGACCGGATGCGACTTTTTTGATCAGCGATTCACTGTCACAGTTGAGGAATCCGCGAGCGAAAGGTTCGCGTTTTGTTTTAAATTCATAGGACATAAATACTCCTTTCTAACAGAAATGATTAAGAAAGAATTCTGTTATAAAAATGATATGAATGTGAATGTGAGTATCAGAAATATCAAAGTCCGCAGTGTCCGGTACGTGCGATGACATTGTCTTGAAGCTCTTCGGAGATGTCGACGAAATAATCGCAATATCCGCCGACACGTACATACAGGTCCTTGTGATTTTCGGGATGGATCTTTGCATCGAGAAGCTCGTCGGGAGAAACGACCGTTGTTGTCATCATCTGACCACCGCGCTCAAAGTAAGATTTCCAAAGCGAAATAAAGATGGGGGCTCCTTCTGCAGAATGGAAAACATCTTTATCAAACTTGACATTGAGAATGAATCCGCTTCCGGGAAGTGTATGATCGAAATGGAGACACGAATTGATCAGGGCGGTGGGACCGTGCGTATCGAAGCCCGGAGTTGCGCCAATGGAATCGGCATACAGAGACTCGCCCTTCTTTTTTCCGTTCGGAAGCGCAGCGACGTCCATACCGAATTTTGCCGCACCATTGAAAGGAGAGCAGCCACCGCTGAAATGACCGCCGCGGAAGGTTTCGATCGAAAGCAGGAATGTATTGTAGTGATTGATAAAATCACCGGCAATCTCATCCACGTATGGAATATCATTTCCGAATTTGAGCTCACTGTTCTTCAGTGTGTCATATAACTCATCATATCCCTCAAAGTTTTTATCAAGAGCATCGATGAGTGCATCCATCGTAAAACGCTTTTCTTCATAAACGTATTTTTTGATTGCTGCAAGAGAGTCAGCGGAGTCCGCAATGCCTTGTGCAAGGATCTGTCCGTTGCCGTAGATGGGACCGCGGTCTTTATAGTCCAAGGCTTTTTCAATGCATCCTTCAATGAAGAGGGAACGCAGGGGATTGGCTGTTGCAACCGAATCAAAGCGCTGGTGAACGTTGGACATTTCGGTGCTCATTGTGATGAGAAAATCGAGCTGCGTGATGAACGCACGGTAAAATGCATCAAAATCTTCAAATTCGCGAGGATCACCGGTCTTCGGACCAACCTGCAGACCCGTAGTTGCGGAGAGACCGTTATGCAGGGCAAATTCGACAGCTTTACCGATATTGATCTGGCCGTCCTCAAGTCCCATGTGACTCTTACCGGGAATATCGATCTGATTACAGCCGTTCATTACATACAAATGTGCATCTGCTTTCGGAATACCGAGACGCTCAAGTGCGGGAATGACAACTTGGTCGTTGTAGAGTGCGGGGAGACCGGATCCTGAGGAGAGTGCCTCATAGACAGCCTGCATAAGCTTTTCGGGGGTGTTTTTATGCCAGCGAAGCGTTACGTTGGGCGTATTGTACCCATAGGTCTTGATCATATCCAGGATCGCATAGGTGAGGTCATTTGTCAGGTCATTTCCGTTTTCGTCGGAACCGGAAAGACAGAGATTCCATGTGCGGGTCCAGTGGAAGAAATCCCAAACATAATAGAGGTATTTTTCACGTGCAGCGGGATCTGTGACTTTCCACAAGTCATACATATACTGATCGAAATGTCCGGGGGAGTCGATACCGTCCATGGTAAACATCATGATGTAAACAATGCACGCCTCGACAAAGTCACGGCATGGCTGCTTGGGCGCGTGATCAAAGGTTCTGATCACATTATTGATCTGCTCGATCTTTTCGGGGTCGTCGGTATGGGTGAGCTCCTCCTTGGCAAGGTCATAGAAGCGCTCACCGCAAACATCGATGGCATTAAGCATGATGTCAAGTGCATCATAGAACTCGTCTTTGTCAAGTTCCTTGTTGATTTCACGGTACTTGGCAACCTTTTTTCTGAAGTGATCGGTACCGAGCGTACAGACCTCCCAAAATGCAGGGACAGCATGACCGCGCCAACCACCGCCCCAGCAAGCCTCTTCCATAATTTTCATCTGGGGAGTAAACAGATTGGGCTTTACATATTCGTAGTTCATATAGGGTTTCATCAGACGGTAAATACGGCGAAGGTCATCGGCATCCTCAGGATTCTTTTTCGCAAGCTCCTCAAGATATTCCGGACCCCATGTATCGATACCGGTACCGTAATCATGGGAGACGAGTGTAGCGCCGCGGTGAGCATTGGGCAAATAGTTATCATCAAAAGTAAACTTTGTTTCTTTGTTGGCCAAAAGGAAACCGGAAGCAATTCGTTTGATCAGGATCTCACTGTCGCAGCCCAAAAAACCGCGTGCAAATGGTTCCATTTTCGTTTTGAATTGATAAGGCATAAGAAAGCTCCTTTCACGGAAAACATAGAATAAGGTCAGTGTGCGAAATGTTATGCGTGACAATGAAGGGTGCGGGCGATGACGTTATCTTGAAGCTCCTTGGGAA
>JAFQMO010000103.1 GCA_017414385.1 Clostridia bacterium | reverse complement strand
GATCGGATAATCGGATCCGCCGGTGGAGAGGAATTTCAGGTAACCGGAGGCATCGTTTGTGGTCAAAATGTGGTTTGCGATAGCAACCGCAGAGCAGAAGCCGGTGGCGTATTGATAGACATAAAATGCGTTATAGAAATGCGGAATACGTGCCCACTCGATATCCTGCAATTCATTGACTGTCGCGCCCTTGTAGTAAAGCTCGTTGAGCTCTCGGTAAAGTTTGCTCAGGGTTTCAGCGGTCAGTGGAACACCTTGCTGATACATATCATGCGCCTTGCGTTCGAATTCAGCAAAAAGCGTCTGACGGAACACAGTCGTTCTGAAGCCTTCCAGCAAATGATTGAGGATAAATGCACGTTTTTTCGGATCGGTTTCTGTCTTCAGAAGATACTTTGTCAATAATACCTCATTGACCGTCGATGCGACCTCTGCAACCATAATTCGATAATCATGGTTTGCATAGCTGTTGGCCTCGGAGGAGAAATAACTGTGCATTGCATGTCCGAGCTCATGAGCCATTGTATACGCATCGTCAAGCGTGTCCGTATAGTTGAGCAGAACATACGGATGGACACCGAATACGCCGCAGGAGAATGCGCCGGTTGTTTTGCCCTTGTTCTCATATACATCCATCCAATGATTGGCGTATGCCTCGTCCAGAAGCTGGCCGTAACGCTCGCCAAGCGGTTCAGTTGCTTTCTTGACAAGCTGCTTTGCTTGTTCGTAGTCGACCGAAAAATCAACATCATCAATCATAGGAACGTAAAGGTCATACATGTTCAGTTCATCAAGAGCAAGAACCTTCTTGCGAAGTGAGAGATACCGCTCCATCGTAGGTAAGCTATCGTGAATTGCCTCAACCAACGTATCGTAAACGGAAATCGGTACATTGTTGGAGAAGAGCGCACGTTCACAAGCATTCGGGAAATTTCGTACGTTTGCATAGTAGGTATCCATTTTGATGGAACCGGCATACATTGCTGCAAGCGTATTGATATACTTCTTGAACTCTCCGAAATATGCCTCAAAGGAATCACGACGAACGCGCGCATCCTTGGATTCGCGGAAGACAGAGAAATTTCCATGTGTTAAACGAACTGTTTCTCCGTTTTCATTTTCAATTGTAGGGAAGGTCATGTCGACGCTCTCAAACATTTCGAAGGTATTGTGGGAGGACTGCGCAGCGTCGCCGAGCATGGCGAGCATACGCTCGCTCTTTGCGTCCAGGGTATGCTGACGGCTGCGTGCGGTATCTTCGAGAATATGACGGTATTCTGCAAGGATAGGATCGTTCATGTAGGTATTCAGAACATCCTCGGGGATCGAGAGTATTTCCGGATCGAAGAAAGAGATCGCTGTTGAGAAAGCAACATAAAGATTGGTTGCCTTGCCTTCCATTGCCTGATATTCGGGATCACCGTTATCACCGGATTTGCAGAGCATTGCATACAAGTAGACAAGCTCGACCTTTTGTGCAGTCTGATACATGGTATCAAGCGCACCTTTTAATGAAAGAACAGATGCGGAGAGCGTTCCTTCCAATTTGGGAAGTTCTGCCACCAGAGACTGGGCGTTTTCATAAGCAGAATCCCAAGCTGCACGATCGGGAAAAATGTGAGACATATCCCACATAAACGCGGGGTTCATTTCGCTGCGTGTCTTATATTCCATAGTTAATACCTCGTATATTGATATTATGGTTATTATAACAAATATTTCTCTTCTTGTCAAGCAGATGCTTTTCCGGAAAAATGTGATTATTTTTGCAAAAAATATTGAAAATATGAGTGAAATGCGATATAATAACTGATAACATGAAATGACTTGGAGGCTTATTTCACATGATACGTTTTATGCCGATATTTTCCGATAATGCGTTATTTCAGCAATTATCTGTTTTGACGATTCGCGGCTTTGCCAATCCGCTTGCTGCATTGAAGGCAAGTATCCTTACAGAATATGGTGTATGTGTTTCTTCTTCTAAGGCTACAGCCGATTCGGACGGCGCGTTTTCTGTTGCGCTGCAGACACCGAAAGGCTCTTTTGATCGTTTTGTGATCAGGGTTGCAGATGGAACTGAAACCAAAGAAATATATAATGTGCAATTCGGTGAGCTTTGGATTTCTTCAGGACAGTCAAATATGGAGCTTGCGAATCATTTTCAGCCGGAATTTGAAGACATGATGAGGGATATTCACGATATGTCGTTTCGTGTATATTTCCAGGACTGTCCCGATATCCCCTATTCTATGACAGAAGATGAGGATCTACCGACAAGCCGTTGGGTCCTTTGCGATAACGTGGAAACATTGAAAAATGTTTCCGCGTGTGCGACTTCCTTTGCAAAAGCCTTAAGTGCTTTTTTTGAAAAAAGAGCCATTTCTGTACCTATTGGAATACTGAATGTATCCTGGTGGGGAACTCCCATCCGTGCGTGGATTCCCCTGAATGTAATGCAGTCAGATCCGATTTGTCGTGCCGAAATGGAAAAAGAGGGAAGATTTCCGATTGCAGAAAAATGGAACACGTTCGGAGAAAATAATTATTCGCAGCCTTCTGCCATTTACAACAGACGTTTGGGACCTTTGCGCGGTATCAAGGCACGGGGTATTATTTGGTATCAAGGCGAAAGTGATATTGATTGCGAATTTGAAAAACGAGTCTATTCGCACTATTTGAAGCTGTTCCGTTCGTATCTTGAAGAAAAATTCTCACCCGGAGACCAATCGTTCTTTATGATTGTATCAATGCTGTATCCATATGATAATTCGGACGATGGCGGTACAGGCTTGGGATATCTCAACCATGCGATCGTACAGACTGCATTGCAGGATCCAAAACATTTTGCTTGCTGTCCGATATGCGATCTTCCCCCGTCATACGATACCGGATATTGGACAATCCATCCCAATAATAAATATCCGATCGGTGTCCGCATGGCAAAGCTCGCAATGTCGAACGTCTATGGTGGTGATGGTCCTAAGCGGGCAGCGACGCTGCGTTCGTATGAGATCGTGGGAGATCAGATATGTCTTCGCTTCGATGATGTTGCCGACGGACTTTTCATCCGGGGTGACCATGCTGTGGGATTGTATGTCGCCGGTGAAGATGGACTTTATATGCCTGCACAGTGTCTGATCACAGCACCCGATACGCTGCTTGTCTGGTATCCGCACCTCGCTCACCCCAAGCATTGCGTATATGCGTTTTCCTCGTTTCTTCCTGAAGGTAATTTGTTTGCAGGTGATTTTCCGGTTACACCGTTTGCAACGAATGTCGATGACAGTATGCAGTGCATAAAAATTTGGTCGAAGCCTTTTTTGGATCTCGGGTGCAACAGTGTGTGGCAGCATCGCGGCAATACTGTCGGATACTATCCGATTTGGAAACCGCTTTTTGATTGCGATGTTTGCCTTGATGATGTGTTTGTCGAAAAAACAGAAGGATTGCGTTCTTCTGTACGTATCGTCGGAAATACAGATACGATCGGCGCATATATTCGTTCTGCTCCATATTATCCGCTTGATCTTTATCATTATTCATCACTTGAGTTGGATCTGTACTATTTCGGAAAAATGGAATGTACACTTGTTCTTGTCGGTGCCAATCAAGAAACTGTTTGTCGCATTGAATTGAGAAAAACAGACGGAGCGCCGTATCGTTTCCAAAGATATACCGCAGATCTTTCGTGTCTTGATGAGACTATCGTCGATACGCTGCAGTTTGTTTTTCATATTGAGAACGACGATAAAGAGTATTTTGTCAATATTGGACGAATCGTTCTAAAACCCAAAAACATATGAAAGGGAAAATATGATATGATAAAGTTATTTTCTGTATTCTCCGATAATGCTTTGTTTCAAGCCGAATCCATCTTGACGCTGCGTGGTTATGCAGTACCTTCGGCACAGCTTTACGCTATCATTGAACGTTCCGACAAGACTGTTGTTTCGCGTTCAACTGCTGCTTCTGACAAAGCAGGCTTTTTCGCGATCACCTTGAATACGCCATGTCCATCCTTCGATACATACACTATCACGGTAACTTGCGGTGACACGCAGGCAACACTGCAAAATGTCCAATTCGGCGAGCTTTGGCTTGCTTCCGGACAGTCTAACATGGAGATGACAAATGTTGAGCAGCCGGAATACCATAAGATTTTGTCTGAGCTCGAGGGGAAAATGATACGTGTTTACAACGTATCCCAAGCCAATGATTTTCCCGCTGAACCGAAAGAGGATGTGCCGGGGCATTGGATCGTAACAGATGCCGACAATAAGTCATGGGCGAGGGTATCGGCCTGTGCTACCGCTTTTTGTATTCGAATGGCGGATCGCTTTTTGCGCATGAAAAAAGAGATTCCGATTGGCTTTGTCAATGTTGCAGTCGGAGGCACTCCCATTATGTCATGGATGCCTCTCGATCTTCTCCTTCAAAACAAAAAAGCATTAGAGATGATCGATGAAATGGAGCTTCTTCCGGTTGCTGAAAAATGGAGGTCTCATTTCCAAAATCCCGCTGCGATGTATAATACAAAAATCACACCTTTGATTGGTTTGAAATTCCGCGGCAATCTTTGGTATCAAGGCTGTAACGATCTGTATACCGAGTTTGAAAAGAGATACTATCAAGAATTCCAGCAGCTTTTGTACACGCATTATGCAGAGCTTTTTGCCGCTGATGATACGAATTTCCCGATGCTGTCCGTTCTCTTGTTCCCGGCATCTTGGGGCTGTGACGGTGAATGCTTTGTAGGGTATTTGAACTGTGCGATCATCCGCAATGAAAAGATATCTCCGGATACGTTCATTTCTTGCCCGATCTCCGATTTTTCTCCGTCTTGGGCTTCCAATCGCAATAATGACTTCACACACCCGACAAACAAATATCGGGTAGGTTTTCGGATGGCAG
>JAFQMO010000102.1 GCA_017414385.1 Clostridia bacterium | reverse complement strand
TGATGCTCGTGCTCGTGGCAGCCGCAGTCACAGTGCTCGTCATGGTCATGATTGTGGTGATGCTCGTGCTCGTGGCAGCCGCAGTCACAATGCTCGTCATGGTCATGATGGTGGTCATGCTCGTGCTCGTGGCAGCCGCAGTCGCAATGCTCGTCATGATCATGATGGTGATGCTTGTGGTTCTCAACCTCTTTCATCAGATCTTCAACGAAAGTATTTTCCTTTTCCATTGCGGATCGGATCTGAATGCCGGAAAGCTCGTCCCAGGGTGTTGTAATAATCGTTGCATTTGGATTATGCTCTCTCAGCTGAGCGACAACCGCATCGAGCTTCGCAGCGTCGATTTTTTGTGTTCTGCTCAAAATGATCGTACCGGCATTTTCAATCTGGTCATTGAAAAACTCACCGAAATTCTTCATATACATTTTGGCTTTTGTTGCATCAACAACGGTAATGAAGCTATTGAGTTGAGCCTTCCCCTCCATATGAGCACCTTCCGCCGCGCGGATAACATCAGAGAGCTTTCCAACACCGGAGGGCTCAATGATAATACGGTCAGGTGTATATGTTTCAACAACCTTCTCAAGTGCTTCACGAAAATCTCCGACCAAGGAACAGCAGATACATCCGGAATTGATCTCCGATACTTCAATACCTGCATCCTTCATAAAGCCACCGTCAACACCGATCTCGCCGAACTCATTTTCAACAAGAACCAGCTTTTCACCGCGGTAACTTTCCGAAATCAGTTTTTTTATAAGTGTGGTCTTTCCGGCACCGAGAAATCCGGAAATAATATCGATTTTAGTCAATTCAATCGCACATCCTTTCATTTTTGATGAGTTTTCTTTGGAACGAGTACACACGTAAAAAACAACACCCGAAAACAGCCAAAATCACTCATTTCGGCTGTTTTCGGTTAAAATCAAAGTCTGTTGATATAAATAACGCTGTTTTACACCTGATCCGGCAAAACATGGTATCCGGGATGTGTGCGGAGAACACCGACCGATGCAGGATCCATACGCCCCTCAAGCTGTCTCAGGTGAGAAACGAGAAGGAAACGAATACCGCGCTCAGAGAAGTAGTTCAGTATGTGGAGCAGACCTTCGGCACCCTCATCGTATGCAGTGGTCTGGAATGTTTCATTGAGGAACACGATTGCACTGGGCTGAAGCTCATCAACAACAGATGCAAGCTCTCTGACCTCCTGCTCGAAACGACCTGCATTGTTGCCCATCTCGAACTCTTTCTCAGCTTCAGAGAACTGAGACATGATCTGAGAGCAAATCGGAAGCTGAGCAAAATCAGCGGGGATCGGGAGACCTGCCTGCGCAAGGATCTGTGCAACACCTGCAGAACGGAGATATGTTGTCTTACCGCTGTTGTTCTCACCAAATACGATCATACCGGTACGGGTATCACCGCCAACATTGTTTGGAATAATGGTGGAAACCTTTTCTGTTTCAACAAGCAAAGGAAGGTCACGCAGACCACGGATCTCATATGCGTTGTTTTCGGAAACATTCGGATAAGAAAGTGCAATACCTACAGACTTGCAGTATCTCAGGTAACGATTCGCTACGAGATAGAAGCTCATTTCCGTTGCAATATAAGCGTACTTTTCGAAGATCTGCTCGCACATGCTGTCAAACAGATCGGACAGGAACTGCAACGGTACAACGACCATCTTATCATAAGACGCATCCTCGAGAAGATGTACACGTACACAGTTGCTGTTTCTGGTATCAATTTCACGCTTGAAGAAACCAAGCAGCTTCGACTGCATCTCGTTATCAACGATCTTCAAAAGTTTCTGATCGATCAGATAGCATTCCTCAATCTGTCCGCTTTCACCGAGACGAAGAGAAAATGCCAAGTCGTCACTGAGACCAAGCTTTTCAAAACGGGAACAAAGATCGATGAGCTGCTTAAATGCAGAAGATTTGGTCAACTCGGTCGCTTCACGGTTCAAACGCTTCAAACCGGTTGCCCTGCTTTCATCGCCGCCAATGCGGTGACGTGCAAAGAGATCGGAAAGTGAACGAACAAAATCAAGACAACGCTTTAAGGTAACCGCATTGGACTTGAGAAGGCTCTTCAACGTCTGTGCGGCAGCTCCTGCGGAGCTACCGCTGATCTGACGCATCATAGCCTGACGCTCACGGTCATGGCTGTCACGGAGCTCAGAGAAACGGTTGAACATATCGGAGAACTCTGTGAGGAAATCGTTATGTGCATCAAACTCACGAAGGATCTGTTGTCTGTATTCAATCATTGCACCCGTTTGAGCAGGCAAAGACAAAACCTTGAGGAAATTGCTGCGAATACGCTCTTCCTCACAGATCGTTGTAAAAACAGAGTCCAGAGAGAAATGATAGATGGTACGGGGACCGATTTTTCCGACGCCCGGCTGATCTGCCTCAAGGGGCTTCTTGGTCTGTACACCATCCGGATACAAAAGACTCATTTTCATACAGTCTCACCTCTTTCCTTCAGAGAAAGCGCATCAAGCTTATACTTCTTGAGAATATCTGTTGCAAAGGAAGAAACCATACCAAAGTCTCTTACGATGCGGAATGTTCTCTCGTGATTTTCATTTTCTTCAATAACCGTATTCAAAATCGGCCATCCGCCTGCACGAACCTCGTGGAAGTGTGTAACAAACAAACCGAATGTTCCCTTTTCCTTGATCGTCGTTGCAGTCTCAAGCGTCATCTGACAGCCGAGCTGATCATCGGTACCGCTGTATGTTTCATTGAATACGATCAAGGTATCCTGATCACAACCATACAACAGTGTATCCACACGCGACTTTTCTTCCTGAAGACGACCGCTGGATGTAAAGCGCTCGTCTGCCGGGAAGTGTGTCAACACGGAACGGAACGGATAAATCTCGGCAGACTTCGCAAATACAGGACATCCGCCAAGGAAGAGGATCAGGTTAATGCTGGAGGATCGCAAGTAAGTGGTCTTACCACCACCGTTCGCACCGGTAATAAAGAAGAACGGTTCCTCGGATGTAAAGAAGGTATCGTTGGGAACGATACGCTTTTCGTTCTTGATGAAAAGTGAAATGTCATATGCGGACTTTGCAAGATATTTGCGGTCCTTTGCAACGGTGGGATAACAGGTGGGAATGTTCAACTCATCTGCCTTTTCACAAAGCTCAACAATAGAGAAGAAGAACTCAAGCTCGGGAATATAAGAAGCCAGGGAATCGAAATCCATATCCTGATACGGCTCAAAGAGAGAGACGACCGTAGTATACTCAGTGTCGTAAAGCTCTGCAATCGCATTGGACATGGTATCGGTCATACGGATACGGTTGCTCTTCATTTCGGGAAGCGTAAAACCGAGCGTTTCAGCAACGGAAGCGATCTCGCTGTAAACAGTTTTGGTAACAACATCCTTTGTCATAAAGGTCTTTTCAGAGAAGGAAATGTTAAAATTACCGATAACAGCAAACAATTCCTTTGCTTTTGCAAGTACCTCATCGAGATCGGGAAGCTGTGCGAGTGCATCTGTCCAATATGCAGCAATTGCAGCAAAACGCTCTCCGCAATCGGTCAATGCACCGAGCATCTGACAGGTATTTTTGTATTGTGTGAGAACCTCTGCAAAAAGATACGCCTTTTCCACAAGAACAGATGTAGTACGCCAGGATCTGACGGAACGCTCATAATCTCTAAGCTGATTATAGCTTTCCTTAATACGGTTGAATCCTTCCTCTGTACGCATGATCGCAAACAGTTCTTGTCTGGCAAGAATTTCCTTTTCGCCATTCGGACGGGAAAGGATCCCGATCGTCTTAGAGTTTAACAATCTGCGAAGCTGAAGATCGTTAAACGTCGTATCGGGGATATTCTGCACTGTGCTTAGCTGTAGTAGTGACGGTGCTTTCATAATACCTCCATGAAATAAAAATATGAAAAAGCAGCAAGGCTTCTTGAGCGCTGCGTTTTTGAACGTTTTCAACGAACAGAGCTGCGCAAAATTAGTTTTGAAAACATAACTTTTTTACAAATCCCCAACTAACGCAGTTGTTCAAAAATGCAAACATCATGGTGCGGGTAACAGGGGTCGAACCTGCACGGATAAACCACCGGATCCTAAATCCGGCGCGTCTGCCAATTCCGCCATACCCGCAGGAATCAACCGAAATCAATTCGAAACATTCCGCTCGATATCTCAAAAAGATCAAAAACAAACGCCTCATTTGTATTATAGCACATTATCATAAAAATGTCAATATTTATTCGAAAATTCCATAAATTATCACAAATTTCATGTTGCGTTTTTTCATCACAAATCCATCACATTCTCAACACATTCCCATAAGTTAAAGCATACAATCGTTGATACAGATATCGGCATGCTCGCTCCCATTTTCGCATATCGACACCGTTTGTCAAGATCACCGCAGACAGATCTTCTTCCGGATCCAAAAGAAATGTACAGCCGTTTTCACTCATCCGCCCATATGTATTCCGGGAACAAAAATCGGGAAAATAGTTTGATTTTTGAGCATCCGCTATCCCCTTTTCGCAGTCACGGTGAAAAAGCAAGGCTCGTCTCTCCTCCGTTCCTCCCAAAAACAGCTTTGCAGCAGCGGGCACGAATAATCCTTTACAGGTCTTCCGATTCGCTTCTCGGATCGCTTCTATCAATAACACAAGATCGTCCGCAGTACTGAAAACCTGCGGATACCCAAAATGGCATAGGCTATGATTGAAATCGTATGTGTCCGTATTCGGATCGTATACAGGCAGTACGTCTTCCCCATATCCGACACCCCCTCCGAAATAGGTATTCTTCATTCCGAGCACCGAAAAGATCTCTTTGGATGCATAGGATTGTATCGATTCATTTGTTATCTTTTCGATCAGCGCAACGATCAGAGCATATCCTAAAGGCACACATCCGATTCTTTTGTGCTGTGGTTCGCTGTCCCTCATTTGCTGCATGATGTGCATAGCGGCAAGGCTATGTTCTGACGGCCAATTCTCTATATTGGAAAGAGGGACATAACAGCTTCTGTAACAAAGCACATCCATGACCGTATCCTTTTCATTCGGGTAAGACCGAAAAAACTCTCTCATGCAATCGCCAAGCGAAAGCTTTCCACGCATTGCCAAGCGTATCAATACCGCACCGATAACGATTTCCGAAAGTGATCCGATTGGGAAAGCAGTATTTTCATTTACGCTGCGGCAAACAATATCTTCATCCCATCCGCTGATTTTTGATGCAAGCCTTGTGCCGTTATGAAATGCCACAATCGATATGCATCGAGCTCCCCAAGAACCGTGAAAGTGTTTCAAATCAAAATAATCGAAATCATTCATTGCGTTCATATGTACCCCCAAAAAGTTTTCGTGTCCATCCGGTCCGCCTTCATTATACTCTTTTTTCCATGGCGGAAACAAGCGGATTTTCTGTTTTTGAAATATTTTATGAAAAAAGGTTGCTTTTTTTTTTTAATCATGGTATAATTAGTATACCTCGACCGAAGACATGAAAGGGTGATGTCTTATTATTAAGCAACGTAACTATTTGGAGCTGCACAAAGAATTTCTGATACCTTCTCCGATGTATCGTCCGGTTCCATTCGTCAGAATAGACGGGGATTTTTCCGATGAGGAAAACATGACTGCGCTGCTGCAGTCTCTCAAAAAAGCAGGTTACGGCGGAATCGCGCCGATCCCCATTGCAGATGGAAAGGACGAAAGCTCCACAGCTCCCGCCTTTGCTTCCGACGGATATTTCGGTGCATACGAGCTGCTGTTAAAAAAAGCACAAAAGCTGGACATGCAAATCGTCTATTGCGACGACGCACTCTCCCCTTCCGGAAGCTTTGCAGGAAGCGTCAAACAAAAATACCCCGATGCGTGTGCGTACATTTTGAAAATGTACGAATATGTCTGCGCCTCAGGCGAGGTGACCCATCGCAAGCTCGATACAAACGGAATTACGCTTTCTTTGACCGCTTACGAGGTCGACACCGGTGAGTGTATTGATCTTCGCAGTGAAATGGTCGGAGACACTTTGGTATGGAACACACCGCACGGAAACTGGAATATCCTGCAGTTTACATGTGAACCGAATCCCGACAGCGATCACGTCAACCTTTTGGATTATAACGCCTCAATGAAATTTGTTGAGTTGAGTTACAAGTCCTTTACAGACAGGTTTTCCCAATACATT
The DNA here is from genome assembly GCA_017414385.1 of Clostridia bacterium. Lineage (GTDB taxonomy): Bacteria > Bacillota > Clostridia > Oscillospirales > CAG-272 > RGIG3925. The sequence goes on along the minus strand of JAFQMO010000102.1, from coordinate 3,008 downwards.
GGCAAGGTCGTTAAATCGACCTTCAGCCGTGAGCTTCAGTACCTTTCCAAAAACAGACGCATGTGGTCACCTGATTTTAACGAATATTTCTTCAAAGAATTCGGATATGATCCGGCCCCCTATTATCCCGCTCTCTTTTTTGATATCGGCCCAAAAACAGAGTACTATACTGCCTGCTTTATGAAGTGTCGTGCACAGATGCTTGTATCCGGCTTTTTCAAGGCTGTCTATGACTTCACCTCGAAATTCGATCTCCAATCGACCATCACACTGACCGAGCCCAAAACAGCCGCCTGCTCCAATCTGATCGGAGATGCACTGCAAGCAGCACAGTATGAGCATGCTGTCGGCGTTGATCTCTCACATGCCTTCATGTATGGATTCAATGGCATCAAGCTCATGTCCTCTGCAGCCTACAACTACGAAAAAGAAATGGTGATCGGTCAGATCTTCAACAATTATACGACACTCGACAAAAAAGTGATCTACAAGGATGCCATGAACGCTTTTGTACGCGGTGTCAACTGTTTAATGCCCGATGCGATCCATTGGTCTGACCGTGCATCCGTCCCAAGCATTTCGCCGCGAAATCCCCTCTTCAAGGATCTGTATCCCAAGTTCACAGATTTTCTGTCTCGCTGTCACGCGATGCTGCAGGGTGGTACACATGTTTGTGATGTCGCATTGCTTTACCCCATTGATTCCTTGCACTCCAATGTTTTCTTCTTTTCAACGAAAACCGAACAGTACGAATTCCCCGAGGTCCTTCCTTTTGCCGATTATATCAGCAACATCAATTCGATCATGAATTACTGTGCACAGGATCTTACCGTACTCCATCCGGATATTCTCCTTAAAAATGGACGTACGGAAAACGGTATCCTTTATCTTGATAACCATCTCAACCCCGAGCAATATCGGATTTTGGTGCTTCCCGCGATGACCATTACCAGCATCCGCATTCTCCGTTTCCTTCGTGATTTTTACGATTGCGGCGGAAAGATTCTTGCCACCTCCAAGCTTCCCTTCAAGTTGACCGAGGATGACGATTTGCTGCGCAAGGAAGCTGCAGAAATCATTGAATATCTGTTTGGCGAAAAAGAGGATGTTATCAATTACGTGTCCGATTATGAGATCCATACAAACGAAAAGGGCGGTATGGCCGTATTCCTGCGTTCGTCAACAACCGATCTCGACGGTACCGAGCACGTGGAAGCAACGCGTATTGCACAGGTCTTCCGCAAGTTTGATGTTCCTGCAGATATCGTCTTTGAAAGATTCCCGAGAATCCCCAATAGCGGTGCGCTCTCTCTGCACATTCCCGCATTCCGCAATTATCTGAATAATGGCGGCTTGACATCCGGCGGTGTGTTCAATTATCTTCATAAGCGTCATGACAATTGTGAGGTATATTACATCTCAAACACAACCGTTAAGGATTATTCGGGGTACATCGACATCAAGGGATGCTTCGATATCGAGGAATGGAATCCACATACGGGAAAGATCCGACCGCTTTCTGCGGCGTTCTGCTCTGTAAAACAGGATATCTATTCTTGTGTCGATGTCGCCATCCCCTCTGACAGCTCTGTGTTTCTGGTTTGCCGTCCGAAGGAAAAAATCCCGGATGCGATTCGTTCCTTCGACGATTTATCTGCCATGCATCAGGCAAAAAACGAAATACCCGTCAAAAAAACTCCGCAAAGAAAGACCTCCATTTTTGGCAGATCTTGACATACCTTTCGCTGTACCCGTTTCTTACATTCATGTGTAAACGGGTACAGTTTTTTTCTAACCTCTTGATTTTTTATTGAACTCATGGTATAATATCAATATAGTATTTACATAACGGAAGGGGGGGAGAATATTGGTTAAGTTTTGGGGTATCTCTTTCGCTTTTGCATTTGCTTCCGCTGTATATGCCATCTGTAAAATTGCAGGAATGCAGTGGGCTGCTGAGCGTCCTTGGTCTGAGGTTATCATCTATGTTGCTATCTCGGTAGTTTTGCTCGTTTGCTTCTTTATGCGCAAGAAGATCGGTGCAGTCTATCAGTCTATTTCGGCAAAGATTGCAGAAAAGACTCGTGACGAGGACGAGGTTCAGTCATCTGATGATAAGTGATCAACGATCAAATGAGACGAGGAGGTGGATGCCATGGCCGATAAAAGCAGCGGCAGAAAGATCATCGGTGTAAATAAAAAAGCATATCATGACTACTTTGTCGATGAAAAATTAGAAGCCGGCATCCAACTGTTCGGCACGGAGGTCAAAAGTCTGCGGCAAGGAATGGTCAACCTCAAGGATTCTTACTGTTATATTGAAGACGGTGAGATCTTTGCAACGGGTGTACACATTTCACCATACGAGAAGGGCAACATTTACAACCGTGACCCTCTTCGCGAAAAAAAGCTTTTGATGCACAAAAGAGAGATCTTACGTCTGTTTGGTCTCATTGGACAAAAGGGTGTCACGCTTGTCCCCCTTTCCCTTTATTTTTCCGGTTCACGTGTCAAGGTCGAGCTCGGTATCTGCCGAGGCAAAAAGCTTTACGACAAACGTGATGACCTTGCAAAAAAGCAGGCTCAGCGTGATGTCGAAAGGTATACAAAATCCAAAAACCACGAGGATTGACCCTCTCTTCCCTATCCTTGCCGTGATACGGCATACATGGGGGCGTAATGGTTTCGACGGGGATTTGGAGATATTGTAAGCGGGTAGAGCCTGAGGGAAGCTCTCAAACAACCCCCTCAACTTAAAATTAAACGCTAACGATAACTTAGCTCTGGCTGCCTAACGGCAGCTGACGCGGTCTTTGTACCGCCCGTCCGATCTTTGAGTATTGCGGCTTAGATTTGGGCGTCACACAGCAATGAACGTGCACCTCCCGTATGCCGTTGAAGAGGTCATGCATCAAACGGCTGCCCGAGCATTTAGCCTGATTGCCGGCGATCTGCAAGGGGAGATCTAAAGGACAATCTGCACCCGGAGAAAGCGATGTCAAAGGATT
>JAFQMO010000101.1 GCA_017414385.1 Clostridia bacterium | reverse complement strand
TTATTTTGCACAAGAAGCGTGCAGGCGACGCAGAAAAAAGCACATCTCCTCCGCAGATCTGCGCCGGCAGAAAACGTTTTTTTCTTTTTTTGCACACCCCCTTTCTATTCTGCGTAAACTGTGATATAATAGATCATAATAAAAGGGAAGAAAAAAAGCGCCGTGCTTCTTTTCTCGCCGACGCTTTCTCTTACGTACTGTATTTCATTGTCATTCTCCGATTGTCACTTTTGCAGATTACAATACCAATGTTGCCTCCGCCTTCTCCTCGTCGCGGTATACAGTCTGGCAAAGAGGACTCGTTCCCTCATCAAATGCCTTCCGCTCCGCATGATAGGCCTCGATCACCGCCGTCTCTACCTGCTGACGGAATTCCATATTGATGGGGTGCACGATGTCGCGGTAGGTTCCGTCCGGATTCTTTCGGCTCGGCATTACAATGAAGAACTTATCCCGTGCATGAATGACCTTGATATCATGCACCGCAAGTGCTCCCTCAAAGGTCACCGACACGATCGCTTTCATGGGGCCGTCATCGAACAGCTTCCTGATCTTAATGTCCGTAATCGTCATTTGTTTATCCATCCTTTCGCTGTATGAGCACATTTTCCTCTGCTCGTATCTTATTATACAGGAAAATTGTGACGGATAATCCTTCAATTCTTAAGTATTTTCTAAATATTTTATGACAGTATTATGACGGAAATCGAAAAACATCCGTTTTTTTGGGGATTTTGAGCATGATTTGCCGTTTTTTGCAAAAAACCGCCGATATTCCCAACAGCACACTCCACCAAAGAAAGGAGACCGTTTCCATGTCCGCAAATGCACCTTATATGCATACCGTAACAGAGCTTTCGTCTCTGATCCCGCAGGGCAGCCGTCTGTTCTTCATCGGCATCGGCGGCGTTTCCATGAGCGCGCTCGCCATGATCGCAAGAGAAAAGGGCTACACCGTCAGCGGCTCCGACCGTGCCGTCTCCCGCTTTACCGAAATGCTGAGGGAGGCGGGGATCCCCGTGTTCGGTCAGCACGATGCCGAAAATATTGACGGATGCGATGCCGTGATCTACAATGCCGCCATCGGGGACGACAATCCCGAGCTTGCACGCGCAAAAAAAGAGGGGATCCCCGTCATCTACCGCACCGCCTTTCTGACCTATCTGATGCGCGGATACCGCCGCGCGATCGGCATTGCCGGTATGCACGGCAAAAGCACGACCTCTGCCATGCTCTCCCATCTCTTTCTGTTTGCCCGCCGCGATCCCGCCATCCTCATCGGCGCACCCATCGCCGCGCTCGGCCGTGACTTCCACTGCGGCACGGGCGAGGATTTCATCTTTGAGGCCTGCGAATACAAGGATTCCTTCCTCTCCTTCCGTCCGACGATCACCGTCGTTCTGAATGAGGAGATGGATCACCCCGACTATTTCCGCTCCCTTGATCAGGTAAGGGAGTCCTTCTTCCGCTATATGCAGATCCCGGGAGAGGACGGCGTCAACATCGTCAATCTCGACGACGACAACGTCATGAAGAGCGCCGAGCACACCGCTGCACGCAAGGTCACCTTTTCCACCGCACGCAGGGACGCCGATTTCTATGCGGAGAATATCACCTACCGCGGCGGCAGACCGTCCTTTGATGTCCTGCACGGCGGCGCACCCTTCTGTCACATCGATCTGTCCGTTCCCGGCACGCATAACGTCTCAAACGCCCTTGCCTGCTGCGCCGCAGCCGTGCTCAGCGGCATCGAGCCCGATGTCATCGCCGCAGGACTCTCCTCCTTCTCCGGCGCCGCACGGCGCATGGAATACAAGGGACAGCTGCGCGGATGTCCGTATCCCGTCGACGTTTACGATGACTTCGGCCATCATCCCTCCGAGATCGTGACCACGCTGGACGGCGCCCGCCGTATGACAGAGAAGCGTCTGATCTGTGTCTATCAGCCGCATACCTACTCCCGTACATTCGAATTGTTTGATGACTTCTGCAAATCATTTGATTTGTGTGACGCCGTCTATTTCACCGATATTTACGCCGCACGTGAGCAAAACGTCTACGGCGTTTCCTCCTCGCAGCTCGCAGATCACATCCCCCATGCCGTGTATCTTCCCGATCTCGATGCGCTCCGCGCACGTCTTCTGGAGACAGTCGCGGCGGGTGATACCGTTGTTGTCATGGGCGCCGGCGACATTGCCGCCTTTGCAGACCGCCTCGTCTCGGCGTCCTGAAGCCTCTCCCGCCGACAGCACCGTTCTCCGGGCGCCGATACCGCCGCTGCCGATCTTGGTATCGATCGCACAAGGCTGCGCGCGTGATGCGCATCGGTACAGGATCACTGCGTACCCATTGTCTGTTTTCCACAAATCCCGCTGTCTTTTTTTGTTGAAGATGCTCCCGAAATCGTGCTTTACAAACCGCGTGTTTTTTGGTATAATAATGGGTGGGGATTTGTTCGGACAGCAAAGCGTTTTGGGGGGTACTCCCGTATCGGACAAGCCTGCCGACCACCGTTCCATACACTGCTGAGTCCCGAAAAGCACCACCTTTCGACGGATCAGCGGGTGGAAATATAAAATTATACACTGGAGGATTTCACATGAAACTGACCTACGACCTTCATGAGAGACCAAAATTCGGCCCCAACCTTGTATTTGCTCTGCAGCAGCTTCTGGCGATCATCGCGGCAACGCTTCTCGTTCCCACGCTCGTCAACGGCGGCAACGGCGGCGCACTTTACATGGATCCCCCCGCAGCGCTCTTCGGTGCCGGTGTCGGTACCCTCTGCTACATTCTCATCACCCGTAAGAAGAGCCCCGTATTTCTCGGCTCCTCCTTCGCATTCATCAGCCCCCTGATCGGTGCTTGCGCTTACGGCTTCGGCGGTATCATCGTCGGTTCCCTGATCGCAGGTCTTGTCTATGTCATCATTTCGATCGTGATGCGTCTTGTCGGTACGGCATGGGTCAACAAGCTTCTGCCGCCCGTGATCATCGGTCCGACCGTTGCGCTCATCGGTCTTTCTCTTTGCGGCTCTGCCGTCAATAACCTCAACAACACCGCTGTCGGCGATTACAACCTTTGGGCGATCCTGACAGGTATTGTCACCTTCATCGTTACCGTTCTTGCAGCGGTCAAGGGCTCCAAGATGCTCAAGCTCATCCCGTTCATCACCGGTATTCTTGCAGGCTACGTCTTCGCATCCATTTTGACCCTCATCGGTACCCTTGCCGATATCCCCTCTCTGCAGCTGATCAACTACTCTGCGCTGACCACCATGGACAGCATCATCCACGTTCCGCAGTTCACGATCGTAGAAGCGGTCAAGGAAGGCTTCTCCGGCATCAACGCGACCTCTATCGTTTCCCTGATCGCGCTGTTTGCACCGGTCGGCTTCGTTGTTCTCGCCGAGCACATCGGTGACCACAAGAACCTGTCCACCATCATCGACCGTGACCTGATCACAGATCCCGGTCTTGACAAGACCATCATGGGTGACGGTGTCGGCTCTATCGTCGGTGCGGTGATCGGCGGATGCCCCAACACCACCTACGGCGAGTGCGTCGGCTGTGTTGCGATCACAGGGAATGCTTCGATCTTTACCATCTGCACGACCGCTGTCCTCTCCATCATCCTCTCCTTCTTCAACCCCTTCGTACAGTTCGTCAACACCATTCCCGTCTGTGTCATCGGCGGTATCTGTATCGCTCTGTACGGCTTCATCGCAGTTTCCGGTCTGAAGATGATCCAGAAGGTCGATCTCGGTGAAAACCGTAATCTGCTCGTCGTTGCTTCGATCCTCGTTCCCGGTATCGGCGGTCTGACGCTGAACTTCGGTGCGATCACACTGACCAGCATCGCAACAGCGCTCATCATCGGTATCGTTGTCAACGCGATCCTCTCCATCGGAGAAAAGAAGGCAAAGGCGGAATAAGCCATTCTGTCAAATACATGCACTATGCACCGCAGGCTCTGTGTCTGCGGTGCTTTTTTGCGTCCGTTCCCCCCTGTTTGTGAAGCAGACCGACGGTTTCACGTGAAACAATCCGCACCGCAGCCTATCAAGGACCGTCAATTTCAACTTTTTTGTAAAAAATCGTGTCATGACCTTGTATTCATGCGCGTTTTGTTATATAATGAGAATGGAATAATTTATGAAAAAGGATATTGAATATATTTATGACAAAACAGGATCACATCCGAAATTTTTCGATCATCGCACATATCGACCACGGCAAGTCCACCCTTGCGGACCGTCTTCTCGAAAAGACAGACTCCGTTTCCTCCCGCGAGATGGAGGAGCAGCTGCTCGATAACATGGACATCGAGCGCGAGCGCGGCATCACCATCAAGGCGCGCGCCGTTCATATGCAGTACACCGCATCGGACGGAGAGACGTACGTGCTCAACCTCATCGACACCCCCGGCCACGTCGACTTCAACTACGAGGTTTCCCGCTCGCTCAAGGCCTGCGAGGGCGCCATCCTCATCGTCGATGCCACGCAGGGCGTCGAGGCGCAGACGCTTGCCAATGCGTTCCTCGCCGTTGACAACGATCTGGAGATCCTCCCCGTCGTCAACAAGATCGATCTTCCCTCTGCGGACGTCGACCGCGTCCGTACAGAGATCGAGGACATCATCGGCATTCCCGCCGAGGGCTGTCCCGCCGTTTCCGCAAAAACAGGTCAGAACGTCATCGATGTGCTTGAGCATATCGTCACGGATATCCCCGCACCGTCGGGCGATCCGGATGCCCCCCTCAAGGCGCTCATCTTTGACTCCTATTACGATCCCTATCTCGGTGTCGTCGTCAACCTCCGTATCTTTGAGGGTACGCTGCGGGCAGGCGACCATATCCGCATGATGCACACAGGTGCACAGTTTGAGGTCATTGCCGTCGGTACGATGGACCCCTTCGGCCTGCATGAAACGGGTGAGCTTTCCGCAGGCGATGTCGGCTACATCACAGCATCCATCAAAAACGTCGCAGATACCCGTGTCGGCGATACCGTTACCACCGTCGAGAACGGCACAGACACGCCGCTTCCCGGCTTCAAAAAGGCGCAGCCGATGGTCTATTCCGGTGTCTATCCCGCCGATAGCGCAAAGTACCCCGAGCTTCGCGAGGCTTTGGAAAAGCTGCAGCTCAACGATGCTGCACTGACCTTTGAGCCAGAGACCTCCGCTGCCCTCGGCTTCGGCTTCCGCTGCGGCTTCCTCGGTCTTCTGCACATGGAGATCATCGAGGAGCGTCTGGAGCGCGAATTCAATCTCGATCTCATCACGACCGTTCCCAGCGTTATCTATAAGATCACCAAAAAGACGGGCGAGGTCCTCATGATCGACAATCCGCTTGCATTCCCTGCCCCCGAGGAAATCGAGATCTCCGAGGAGCCCATCGTCAAGGCAAGCATCCTCACGCCCACCGAGTACGTCGGCAGCATCATGCAGCTCTGTCAGGATCGCCGCGGCGATTATATCGATATGAAATATCTTGAGAACGATCGCGTGGAGCTGCACTACCATCTGCCCCTCAATGAGATCATCTACGACTTCTTCGATGCACTCAAGAGCCGCTCCAGAGGCTATGCATCCCTGGATTATGAGATGCTCGGCTATGAGCAGAGCAAGCTCGTCAAGCTCGACATCCTGCTTAACGGAGAGATGGTCGATGCGCTCTCCTTCATCGTCTTTGCCGACAGCGCGTATGCTCGCGGCAGAAAGATCGTCGAAAAGCTCAAGGACAATATCCCAAGACAGCTTTTTGAGATCCCCGTTCAGGCTGCCATCGGCGGCAAGGTCATTGCACGTGAAACCGTACGCGCCATGCGTAAGGACGTCCTTGCCAAGTGCTACGGCGGTGACATCACACGGAAGAAGAAGCTTTTGGAAAAGCAGAAGGAGGGCAAGAAGAGAATGCGCCGCTTCGGCTCCGTTGAGGTGCCGCCGGAGGCATTCATGGCTGTCCTCAAGCAGGACGACGAGAACTGACCGCCGCTTTTTCAAATGTACAGAACAGGAGGTATTTGCTCCATGAACGAAGAAAAGGATACCAAAAGCATCGCCGTCCAAAAGGAGACGGAGGCACTGTGCGAGGACGTCGGACTGGATGCCGCAGGTGCCGACACCGAGGAGATCGATGTCATCCTCACGCAGGATCCCCTGCCCTCCGCCGCGGAAGAGGCAGACGGCATGCTTACCGACATGCCCGACATCAACGACCTGCCGGCGGAAGACAGTCTCAGGACACAGGAGGAGGACCGGACACCCGGCCAAACATCGGCAGAATCCGGATATGCGCCTGCAGAGGCCCCCGAGCAGACACCCGTATCCGACGGCATCCCCGAGGACATCCCCGGGACCGCAGAGAAGGCGGATGCGGCGGAGGCACCCCTCGAGGAGTACCGCACGCTCGGACTGTATCTGCACGTTCCCTTCTGCAAAAGCAAATGCGCCTATTGCGATTTTTATTCCACAGACAAGATCGTCTGTACGGGCTCGGGCAGAAGAGCGCCGGAGGAAATGAAGCTCTACTGCAATGCGCTCAAGAATCAGATGCGTATGCTCAGCGAACGCACCACCCAATACAATGTGGACACCGTCTTTATCGGCGGCGGTACGCCGACAGCGCTTCCCCCAAAGCTCCTCATCGACCTCGTACGCGAGGTGGAGCGCGATTTCTATCTGTCGGAGGACTGTGAGTTTACCGTGGAGATGAACCCTGCGACCGCAGACGATGCGCTTCTCAAAAAGCTGCGCCGCGCCGGTGTCAACCGTCTTTCCATCGGTCTTCAGTCCGCACACAACCATGAGCTTGCCGCCATGTCCCGCATCCACACCGTCGGTGACTTTACCGAGGCCTTTCAGTCGGCACGCGAGGCAGGCTTTGACAACATCAACATCGATGTCATGTACGGTATCCCCGAGCAGACCAAGGAGACCTTCCTTGAAACGCTTTCGTTTGTCTGCTCCATGAAGCCCGAGCACATCTCCATGTACAATCTCCGCATCGAGGACGGCACGCCGTTCGGCGAAAAGAAGCATATGCTCCCCCTCCCCGACGAGGACACGGAATGTGAGATGTACTTTGAGGGCATTGCGTATCTGGAGAGCATGGGCTATGCCCAATATGAGATCTCCAACTTCGCACGCGAGGGCTATGCGTGCCGTCACAACTTAAAATACTGGCACGGAGAGGAATATCTGGGCTGCGGTCCCGCCGCGCACAGCTTTTTCGGCGGAAAGCGCTTCTCTCTGCGCCGTGCGCTGGCACAGTACTGCCGTGCATTTGAGCAGAAGACAAAGAACATCCCCGCGTCCCTTCTCGATGAAAACTACACCATCGACGAAAGAGAGGCGATCGCGGAATACATCATGCTCCGTCTGCGCCTGAAGGAGGGCATCGACGTAAACGATTTCCGTGCGCGCTTCAACGGCGATTTCGACGCCGTTTTCGGTCCCCGTCTGCAGGTCTACATCGACAACGGCTTTATGGTACACGAGGGCAGCCGCTACGCCTTTACGCCGCGCGGCATGTTCGTCTCCAACTACATCCTCTCCCGCATCATCCCCTTTGACGTCAAGCACGTCAGCGTCAATCACTGATCAAACGATAAGGAAGCACCGTTATGGCAAAAAAGAAACGCAAAAAAAAGCGCACCTACACCTACGACGAGCTCACCTCCGCAAAATCCGATCTGAAGGCGTCCCTTCGTCGCTTCAACTACAAGCTGGCGCTGCTTTTGATCGCGATCTTTGCCGTTCTTGCCGTCGTGTATTACATCCTCATCGCCATGTGCGTGGTCTGGGCGATGCCCGTTCTCTACACGGCTGCCGCCGTTCTCTTTTCCGCATTTTTCATCATCAACCGCGGCTTTTCCCGCGAGCCTGTTTCACGTGAAATGCTGCCCGATGACTGGACGGAGGAAAAAAAGGATGCCTACATCGCCGATGACACCGAGCGCAAGGCGCTTGCAAGAAAGCTGATGATCCCGATGGTTCCTGTGCTTCTGCTCGTCGGCATCGACATTCTGATCGTGATGGTCCTGCCGATGCTCCGGACGTGAGGAGCATGCACAATATCAGCAATATGAAGAAAGCGTTGGTCCAAATGAACATTTCATACAGCAAAGATGCGTTTTTCGACAAATTCTGCGCCGCCTTCTCCGCAAACGGAGCGGCGCTTCTTCCCTTCTGCACAAGAGAGGTCTCTGACCTCTTTTTTGCGCTGACGGAACGGATGCTTGAGATCAACCGTTCCATGAACCTCACCGCCATCACGGAGGTGGAGGAGATCTTAGTCAAGCACTATGCGGACTGTGCCCTCGCCGCACCGCTTTTTGCGGAGGGCGCGCGCGTCTGTGACGTCGGTACGGGCGGCGGCTTTCCGTCTCTGCCGCTGGCGATCCTCCGCCCCGATCTTTCCATCACTGCCGTGGACTCCACAGCAAAAAAGCTCACCTATGTTGCAGAGACGGCAAGACTGCTCTCGCTTGACAATCTGAAGACGGTCGCCGCCCGTGCAGAGGCGTTGGGCGCCGATCCTCTTTACCGCGAGAAATTCGATGCCGTCACAGCGCGCGCGGTCGCGCCCCTCAACATTCTCACAGAGTGGTGTCTCCCGCTTGTTTCGCGCGGCGGTCATATGATCGCGCTGAAGGGGCGCGGCGGCGAGGAGGAGCTTTCGCACGCCGCTCATGCCATCGACGTGCTCGGCGGTGTAACACAGCAGGTCCTCACCCCCATTCTGTGCAATCCGTTTTCCGCGCCGTCCGAGACAGAGGGCTCGGACGCGGATGCGATGCGGCGTTGTCTGATCGTCATAAAAAAACGGCAGTTTACGCCAAAGCAATATCCGCGTGCGAATACGCAGATCACAAAAAAACCTCTATAAAACAACCTGTTTCCAAGCTTCACGGCAGATCTTTTACACGGGCATGTGCGCTTCTTGCGGACATGTCTGTTTTTTTTGCTCATTTTCGGTGCAAACGCCGACGCATGAATTTTATTTTTCGCACCCATCTTCTGCGTTTCTTTTCGCTTCTTTTGTGTTATCCTTATACCATCATACAAAAAGCGCGGCACACGGCACGCACATCGACACCGAATGCTGCCGTTTCCGCCGCAGAAAACGATCGTAAGAGAAAGGAAGAGCAAAAATACAATGGAGCCGATCTGCCGCGATGTCATTGAGCCCATGCAGGACATCATTGAAAACCTGATCGCACTGCCTGCGCGGTGCAAGCGAAGCATAAAAAGAAGAAAAGGAGGAGATGCGGGAGAAGGCATGCAGTCAGGATGCAAGCCGCGATCCCGTGCAAGGGAGGACGCTTCCGCCGCAGATCCGCACGGCAGCAGCCATGATGACCACGTCTCGGATGCCGTCGGTGAACTTGTTTCACATGAAACAACGAATGACAAAGAACAGAAGCGGCCGCGCACAGCAGCACCGGAGTCTCCCGACCGCCGCAATGCGGGGCGGATCTATGATATCCCGATCGGGAGGATCCTCTCGGAGGAAAACGGTATCCGCCGCGGCTTTGACGATCCGCAGCTGCCCTCCCTTGCTGACAGCATCCGTCGAAACGGTGTTCTCACACCGATCGTCGTTTGCGCGCAGACACCGGACATTCCCTACGGCGATGCGCGTGCATATTTCTCCCTTATCCGCGGCGCGCGCCGTTTGTCTGCTGCCGCCGCGATCGGAGAGGAGAGTATCCCGTGCATCGTGCTGGAATCCGAGGATCTGCGTGCAGAGGCACTTGCCATATTGGAAAACCTGCAGACGGAACGTCTTGGCATCTTTGATGCAGCGGCGTCCATTGCTGCGCTCGGCGACCTCGGGATCATGACAAGGGAGCAGATCGCCTGTGTGCTGTCGCTCTCCAAGTCCGCCGTCGCAAACAAGCAGCGTCTGCTGCATTTGAATGCAAAGGAGCGTACGATCATCCAAAGCGCCGCGCTCACGGAGCGTCACGCCCGCGCCTTTCTGCGCATCAAGGATGCGCGTCAGCGGACGGAAGCGGTTCGTCTGGCGGCAAAAATGCAATGGAACGTTGCCGCAACCGAGGCTTACATCGACACACTGCCGCTTCCGTCCGCCCCACCCGTCGGCACGACGGGTGAGGCGCGGGGGAAGGAGGACAGCACAGACACGCCCGCCGACACAGCATCCGTCACACAGAATCCGCGGCGCAAATGTGTTCTGCACAGCCTTGACGCCTTCTTTGGGACGATCGACCGTTGTGTTGCGGTACTGCGTGAGGCAGGGATCGCGACGGAAAGCGAACGTTGGGAGGAAACGGACGGGATCCGCCTGTCGCTGTTCATTCCAACCGCTCCCCCCTCCCCTTCACCGACGTCGGATGTTTCACGTGAAACACCTGCACAAAAGGAGACGGCTGCAGCGGATGTGACGGAACCGTAAATTTTCTTTGAAAGTGCGGAATCGGATAAAATATTGTCCCTCATGCCTTGACACAAGAGCACGAAAGTGTTAAAATATAGTAGATATGTTTTTGTTTTCGTCATCATCGTTTTTCGGAAAGGAAGTGGCACCGCGTATGGAGAATACAGAGAAGCAGCCCGCGCTCGGCGCGCGGATCGTGACGTTTGCAAACCAAAAGGGCGGCGTCGGAAAATCGACCTCTGTCGTCAATATCGCGGCTTCCCTCGGGATTCTCGGAAAAAAGGTCCTCGTCGTGGACGTGGATCCGCAGGGCAATACCACCTCGGGCTTCGGTATCAATAAAAAGAATATCGCCGCTACCGTGTACGATGTCCTCATTGGACGGACCGATGCGCACGATGCCGTCATGAAGACCCCCTTTGAGAATCTTTCCGTCATCGCCGCCAATATCTCCCTCGCAGGCGCGGAGTTTGAGCTCGTGCTCGCCGATAACCGTGAGGCACGGCTGAAAAAGGCGCTGGAGCCGCTCATCCCGGAGTATGACTATATCCTCATCGACTGCCCGCCCTCCCTCGGTATCCTGACCATCAATGCACTCGTCGCAGCGCACGGTCTTGTGGTGCCCATGCAGTGTGAGTATTATTCGCTGGAGGGCCTGACACAGCTGATGACCAGCGTCAAGCAGATCAAAAAGCGCTTCAATCCCGAGCTTACTCTGACAGGCATTCTCGTGACCATGTATAACGGTCGTCTGAACTTGTCCTCTCAGGTCATGGACGAGCTCAAAAAATATTACAGTACAAAGATCTTCTCCACAGCGATCCATCGGAATGTCAAGCTGTCGGAGGCGCCCAGCTTCGGTATGCCCGTGTATTATTACGATAAGCACTCCAAGGGAGCCGAGCTTTACCACGCCGTTGCGGGTGAGCTGATCGAGCGGATCTGAAACGCTGCAGAAAGGACATTTTTGTATGGCTAAGAAAAACTCTTTGGGACGCGGCCTTGACTCGCTGTTCTTGGAAAACGACGAGCCCGGCAGCAATACCGTATCCGTTCTGCGGGTATCGGAGATCGAGCCGAACCCGACACAGCCGAGAAAGCATTTTGATACAGAGGCATTGCAGTCCCTGGCAGACTCCATCGCACGGCACGGTCTTTTGCAGCCCATCGCCGTCAGAGAGCACGAAAGCGGCTTTTACCGTATCATCGCAGGTGAGCGCCGTTGGCGTGCGGCAAAAATGGCGGGACTCATCGAGATCCCCGCGATCATCTATGAGATGGACGATAAAAAGGCAGCAGAGCTTGCACTGATCGAAAACCTGCAGCGCGAGGACCTCAATCCCATTGAGGAGGCAGCAGCGTTCCGTGCCCTCATTCAGGATTTTGATATGACGCAGGAGGAGATGTCTCAGCAGATCGGCAAGAGCCGCTCCGCCATTGCCAACGCAATGCGTCTTCTGGATCTGCCATCCCCGATCCTCTCCCTTGTCGCCGAGGGAACGCTCTCCGCAGGACACGCGCGTGCCATCCTTTCGCTTGACCGAGAGGAGGATATGCACACGCTGGCAGCGAAGATCATCGAGCGCACACTCTCCGTGCGTGAAACAGAGGCACAGGCAAAGCTTCTGAATGCACAGGCAGCACAGCAGGCAATGGGGCTGACCGAGGAAGAGGCGCCCGACAAAACAGCCATCATGACACAAAGCTATCTGCGCTCTCTTGAGCGCCGCGTCAGCTCAACGTTGGGAAGACGCTTCCGTATCATTGACGGCGGTAAGGGTAAGGCGAAGCGGATCGAGCTTACCTATGAAGGAAACGAAGATCTGGAGGTCATTCTCAAGCGCCTTTGCGGAGAGGACTTCTTTGAGCAGACCGATCTTTGATCGGTCCTATCCCAAGACATTGCAACCGAACAAAAGGAAGGGTAAATAACAGCCATGATCGATATCAGATTTTTACGCGAAAATCCGGACATTGTCCGTCAGAACATCAAAAACAAATTTCAGGATGCCAAGCTGCCGCTCGTCGATGAGGTCATCGCGCTGGATGCGGAAAACAGACGCACACAGCAAGAGGCCAATGACCTGCGCGCAGACCGCAACCGTTACTCCAAGGAAATCGGCAACCTGATGCGCAAGGGCCAAAAGGAAGAGGCCGAGGCAATGAAGAAGAAGGTCACAGACGCCGATGACAGACGTGCGGCGCTGGAGGCAAAGGAGGTCGAGCTTGCAGCACGGATCCGCGAGATCATGATGCTCATTCCCAATATCATCGACCCCTCCGTTCCGATCGGTCCCGATGACAGCGCAAACGTCGAGGTCGAGCGCTTCGGCGAGCCCGTCGTTCCCCAGTTCGATATTCCCTACCATACAGAGATCATGGAGCGCTTTGCGGGCATCGATATGGATGCTGCGGGACGCGTCTCCGGAAACGGCTTTTACTACCTGCTCGGCGACATCGCCCGTCTGCACGAGGCAGTGCTTGCCTATGCGCGCGACTTTATGATCGATCGCGGCTTCACCTTCTGTATTCCTCCCTTCATGATCCACGGCAACGTCGTTGAGGGTGTCATGAGTCAGAACGATATGGATTCCATGATGTATAAGATCGAGGGCGAGGACCTCTATCTGATCGGTACCTCCGAGCATTCCATGATCGGCAGATACATCGATCAGATCCTCCCCGAGGATTCGCTGCCGCAGAAGCTCACCTCCTATTCTCCGTGCTTCCGCAAGGAAAAGGGTGCACACGGCATCGAGGAGCGCGGCGTCTACCGTATCCATCAGTTTGAGAAGCAGGAGATGATCATCGTCTGCCGTCCCGAGGATTCCATGGATTGGTATGAAAGGATGTGGAGATACTCCGTTGAGCTGTTCCGCTCGCTCGATATTCCCGTACGTCAGCTGGAATGCTGCTCAGGTGACCTTGCAGATCTGAAGGTCAAGTCCTGCGATATCGAGGCATGGTCTCCCAGACAGAAGAAATATTTCGAGGTATGCAGCTGCTCCAACCTCGGCGACGCACAGGCCCGCCGCCTGAAGATGCGCGTCAAGGGTGCGGACGGTAAGAATTATCTGCCGCATACCCTCAACAATACCGTTGTTGCACCACCCCGTATGCTGATCGCATTCCTTGAGAACAACCTCTGTGCAGACGGCAGCGTCAAGATCCCCGCGGCGCTTCGTCCTTACATGGGAGGCAAGGAAGTACTCGTCCCCTGATGTGACCGAGGGAAAGGAGCAAACCTATGGACCATATTTTTCAAGCCCTGTTCGGCGGCGGTATCGGCTCTTTGAACTCCATCATCTTCGCTCTCTTCGTCGGCGCCTGTCTCGCAGGCTTTGCGACCGTCTATCACCGCCGTACCATCGGAACACTCATCCGTTATCTGCTCGATGCGGAGGCCTTCTCACCGGAGACGGCAAAAACCCTGCGCGAATCGGAGCAGGAGCTCAATTTCTTTGTCCGTCACTGTATCCGTCACAATGAAGCCTTCCGCCGTATCGTCGGTGTCGTATCCGAGCCCCCGAAGGCAGATGCACAGGAAAAGACCGCAGCGGACGGAGCAACGGAAGCAACAAAAAAATCGGAGAAAAAGGAACGCACGCCGCTCTCCGATGTCCCCCTTTATATTCTTCCCGAGGCAAGGGAGCGTGCGGAGCAGATGTACGCTGCAAACAAAATGTCGGATGCCAATCTGTGGATGGTTCTGCTCAGCATCGCCGTCTTTGCCGTGATCGCCTATATCTCGACCATAGCAGTACCGAAGCTCGTCGAGATGGCATCCAGGCTCTTCTGATATTGCAGGCATCCTGCAAATGTCCCAAAAACAGTACACAAATTCTCATATGATACGAAAGGAAGGTTCAAGTAATATGGCTGCATATGAAATGGAACTCCCCGAGGACGGTGTGCCGACCACACCGAAGCGCCGCCGTGCAAGACGTCATCTGAGCACCTCCCAGATCCTGCTCATCACCCTTGCAGCAGCGATCGTCTGCGTGATTGCCGTATTCATCGCCATCTACATCTCCGGACTCCGTTATATCAAGCTCAATACGGAGATCGGCGGATATGTCAAGTTTTTCGGTACCGTGGATAAAGAGGGCAATCCCTATCGCGGCGATCTGTATTATTCCGACGGCACGACCGCAAAGGTCGATATGCTCAATCATAAGGTCACCTTTTCCAACGGCGACACCTACACAGGCGCGCTGAACTCCTCTCTGCGCATGGAGGGCGAGGGCAAGCTGGAATACAACACAGGCGACGTTTATGAGGGTCAGTTTGAAAACGGTGTCATCACAGGCACAGGTATCTTCCGTTATGCAAACGGCGACGTTTATGAGGGCTCCTTTTCCGAGGGCATGAAGAACGGAGAGGGTACGTATACCTGGTTTGACGGCAGCGAGTACACAGGCGACTTTGTCAATGACAAGAAGCACGGCTACGGCGTTTATGTCTGGAGCGACGGCAGCTCCTATACGGGCCAATATCAGAACGAGCTCAAGGAGGGCACAGGCACCTACCGCTTTGCAAACGGCGACGTGTACTCCGGAGAATTTGTCGCCGATGCGCGCACCGGTCAGGGCACCTATACCTGGGCAAACGGAGATGAGTACATCGGTACCTTCCTTGAAAACGAGATGCACGGCACAGGCACCTACCGCTTTGCATCGGGCAGAACCTTTGAGGGCAACTTTGAGAACGGCGTCCTTGTGCGCGATCTCAATGAGGACCTCAACAGCGGTGAGGATACAGCGGATTCTGCGGATGATGCTGCTTAAAGCCCAAGATCTCCCGGATCGGAGGATCCCAAAAACAACAAAAGAATCACCGTACACCCGACGAAAGCAGTCGGGTGTCGGTATTTCCCCGCAGTCGGGCGGCATCACGGCAATCGGCACAAGGACCGATCCTCCCCCGACCGCGTTTATTTTCAAAGAAAGGAATGTCCCGGGTCCGCAGGATCTGCGGGACATCGGTATCACGATCATGAAGCACACCGTCCGTATCATCGCAGCACTGCTTGCTGCCCTTTTGTGCACACTCTGTCTTTTCGGCTGCATTGGCAAAAAGGACGGCACACAAAACGATGACAGCAAGGAAAACAACGTCAGCAATACAGAGAACCCCGACAGCAAGGAAAACGGCACCGCCGGCAGCGAGGGCAGCGAGCTCACCCCTCCCGTACCGACAGAGCCCTATCTGCTCGTTTCCACAGAGAAGAACGGTACCGTGTATTCCTATGTCTATAACGACGAGGGACAAAAGATCAGCGGAACCTTTGCCTCCGACGGGGAGATCATGTACACCATGCAGTTCACCTATCAAGCAAACGGAGACGGAACGATCACCTGCTCGCAGACAAACACCGCAACAGACGGCTCGCCGACTCCCCTTGCGTACGATGTGATCACCGACAGCGAGGGACGTGTCCTCCGCGATATCACATACGACGTCTACAGATCCGGTCCGAAATATAAGGAAGAGATGCAATACGAATATGACAGCGAGGGAAAGCTGTACACCGAGACATACCTGAAGGCAGACGGAAAGGGCGGGACCTATCGGAATTATACCATCACCTATACCTATGACGAGGCAGACCGTCCCATCCGCGCCGATTATACCGCAGATGACGGCACACTCACCCGCTATACCCTCTACCGCTACAATGAGGCGGGAGAGGAGGTCTTCCGTCAGGACCGCCGTGCGGACGGCACGCTGTACATAGACGGCAGTACCCCAAGCGAGGACACCATGTATCGGTGGGAATACGAATACGATGATCTCGGCCGTGTCACGCGCGCGGAAAAGATCGAGATCTCCTCGCCCAACCGCACCATTGAAGGCTTCCAATACCGCTATGACGAGATGGGCGGATGCATCTATGAGAGACTCTACGGAACCTCTGTCTATGAGACGGTCAATACCTATGCGCCGTTCTCATCGGTAGTCTCCGATTCCTGATGCCGCCATTCCCAAGGGAACTCAGCACGCCCCGCAAAGGCCGTATCGGTGCCGATGCGGGGTCTTTTTTCTCCAAACGCTGCAAAATCGGCATAAATTTACAAAATGTTCATAACTTTTTCGAACATTCGTTTGCTTTTTTCAAAAAAGTATGTTATAATAATGACAAGGGAAAATGCCCAAAGACCCGTATAATATCCCAACATCTCACATTTTCATACAAAGGAGCCCCAAATGGAAAAACTGACACCAAAAGAACAACTGGTCTATGATTTCATTCTGGACACCATCCGCCGCGACGGCTATTCGCCCTCTGTGCGCGACATTTCCGATGCCGTCGGCATCAAGAGCACCTCAACGGTACATCACTATATCAGTCGTCTGGAGGCCAAGGGCTATATTCAGAAGGAGTCAGGCAAGAGCCGTACGCTCCGCATTGAGAAAAACGACGGCGACGATGCAGACCGCATCCCTCTGCTCGGCCGTGTGGCGGCAGGACAGCCCATTCTCGCCACGGAAAACTTTGAGGGATACATCGACTACTATGTGAACAAACGGCGCTACAACGTCGATAATCTGTTCGCACTGATCATCAAGGGCGAAAGCATGATCGAGGCGGGCATCATGAACGGAGATACCGTCATCGTCGAGCGGACCTCCTATGCGCGCAACGGTGACATCGTCATCGCGCTTGTCGGCGACGAGGCGACCTGTAAGGTCTTCTACCGTGAGGACGGACATTTCCGTCTGCAGCCGCAGAACAGCACCATGGAGCCCATCCTCGTCGACGAGGTCGTGCTTTTGGGCAAGGTCATTGCCTGCTTCCGCAACTATCACTGATCAGAGACACAGACACGCACCGGAGCGGCGCTCCGTATCCCTTCTGCAGCAGGAGACGGCACAAGCGCCCTCCATTGCAAAAATCCAGATCCGCTCACGCACGATCAACGGCGACGCAGAGCCATTCGACTGCGCCGCCGTTTTTTTCCCCAACAGGCATCGGATACACCTGCCGCAAAGGAAGAAAAAGGAAGAAAAACGGAAGAACAAAAGAAGAAAGCAGGACGAAAAAGCGTTGTGAAAAAGCACCGCCTCCCACCCAAAAAAGGGGACCTCCCACCCCTTCTGCACAGCGTTTTCCTCCCCTCCCTCACCGATTGCGTCATCGGACGGAAAAATACCGTCAAAAGTGCGTTTTTTGGGCGTTTTTTTATGGTTTTTTTTCGTATTTTCCTTGAAAAATACGGACATTTGTGGTATAATATAAAAAGGGTATATATATAATTATGTAAGGAGAGTCCATATGCAGTCGTTTCAGGATATCAAGGACCTTTTGTTGAAATCACTCTCAAACACCTGCTCACAGACCCTGATGGATCTGTGGTTCAATCATCTGAAGATCGGCGCACTCAGCGATACCAATGTCGTTCTCGTCTCCGACAGCGACATCAAGGCAGAGATCATCAATAAACGTTATACACCGACCCTGGAGCAATGCTTTGAGGACATCCTCGGCTTCCGTGTCCAGGTTGTCGTCATTTCCGAGGAATCCAAGCCGTTGGACTATGAGCGTCTGCAAAACGACGTCATGCAGGGCATCATTCCGCCGCCTCCCGTTCCGTTTGAGGGGACAGCAGAGATCCCTGCCGCACCAAAGACAGAAAAGGAAAAGGCACCTGCCGCTGCCGTTCCCGAGGAGGCTCCTGCACCAAAGGCACAGGAGCGCGATACCGTTCCCCCTCCCTTCCGCAACGATGAATACACCTTTGATAACTTCATTGTCGGCAGCTCCAACAAATTCGCGCACGCCGCGTGTGTTGCGGTCGCCAACAACCCCGCACACGCCTATAACCCGCTCTTTATCTACGGACCGAGCGGTCTTGGAAAAACACACCTTCTGTACGCGATCACAAACAGCATCCGCGAGCAGAATCCCAAAGCAACGATCGTCTACGTCAAGGGCGAGACCTTCACAAATGAGCTGGTCGAGGCGATCTCCAACGGCTCCACCGTTGCCTTCCGCGAAAAGTACCGTCAGGTCGACGTATTTCTCCTTGACGACGTACAGTTCATCGCCGGTAAGGATTATACACAGGAGGAGTTCTTCAACACCTTCAATGAGCTCTATGAGGCCAAAAAGCAGATCATTTTGACCTCTGACCGTCCGCCAAAGGAAATGAAGACGCTGGAGGACCGACTCAAGACACGCTTTGAGTGGGGACTGATCGTCGATATCCAGCCGCCGGACCTGGAGCTGCGTCTTGCGATCCTGCGCAAGAAATCGGAATCCATGGAGGTCGAGATCCCCATGGATGTGCTCAATTATCTGGCAGAGAAGCTCAAGAGCAACATCCGTCAGATCGAGGGTGCCATCAAGCGGCTGAGCGCTTATTCCAGCCTGACAAAGCAGCCGGTCACAATGGAGATGGCAAAGGAAAACATTCAGGACTTTGTCACAGGCTCCGAGCCCGTCCGCGTCACACAGGATAAGATCCTTGCCGCCGTCGCAAAGAAGTACGGCGTCGAGCAGGCAGACATCCTCGGCAGACACAAAAAGCAGGAGATCGCACAGGCACGTCACGTCTGTATCTACATCCTGCGCACCTTAACGGATATGTCTCTGCCCTCCATCGGAAAGATCTTCGGACGCGATCATACAACGGTGCTTCATTCCTATGAAACGATCGCGCAGAAGCGCCGTGAGGATGCATCGGTCGAGAATATGATCGATGACCTCATCAAGGAGATCCGAGAGCAAAGCTGACGGACAAAGAAAGTACATCGCATCGGACAGCTGCCGCGGGATGTGCACACGGTGACAAAAAACGCGCATAGAGGAGAACGGAAATGTTTTCCACATCCAAAGAACAGAGATTGGGGATGGAATGTGGATAACCCGCACGGTGATGCCGCCGACAGTGCTTGGCAGCCGAGGTGCATCCGCCGCCCTTCGGAGAAGATGCGAAAGACACACGGAGACAGCGGATCCCTTCCGTTTGGATCCCATCCCAAACAAGGAGCGGTACAGAATGGAGGATCCGGGGGAAAATGATGTGAAAATATTCTTTTCCACACATTTTTACACACTCTGTGGATAACCCACTCCTCATACATCCACAAGCTGTTTGGGATCAGATACCCCACGATCCACAGCTTATGCACATGTTCACAGAAGGTTTTCCCATGTGTGCACAGCTTTTCCACATTCCCAAAGTCAAGCAGAGACCCGATTTTTCCCATGTGGAAAACCAAAGATCCGTCAACAGCAAGCATCGGTACACATCCACAGCTTATCCGCATCCCCTGCCGCCCCCACCCCCTACTGCCGCAAGGGAAATCGCACTTTTCCACATTTGCACACCACACTACGGCTACGACTGCTTCTACTCCCCTTATGATATCATACGATATAGGACGAAAAAAAACGAAAGCCAAAGCAGAACGGTCCGTGCGCATGTGGATAACCGTGTACACAAAAAACAAAACGAAAAAGAATTCTGATAAAAAAAGAAACGCAAGCCGGCAGAAGCAGTATCACAGCCGAGAAGCCACAAAGCCCAACAGAACAGAAAAGAAATCAACAAACAAAGGAGTGTCTATCATGATCGTAACGTTTGACAAGGAGGCACTGTGCACAGCGGTCACGCCTGCCATGAGTGCCGTCGCAAACAAAAACACCATCACCGCCATCGAGGGCATCCGCCTGACCGCCCGGGAGGACGGCTCCGTCATCCTCAATTCCTTCGATCTGGAAAAGGGCATTGAGTATGTCTTTGCGGCAGAGGTCACAGAGCCAGGCTCCTATATCATCAACGGACAAAAATTCAATCAGATCATCCGCTCGATGCCGGACCGTATCCGTATCGAGATCAATGAACAGATGAAAACGAGCATCACAAGCGGCAAGAGCGAATTTACCATGAATGCCATTCCCGGGAATGAATTTCCGAACACGCCCGAGCTTGTCGGTGATATCGGCTTTACCATTCCCGCCTGCGAGCTGCGCGATGCCATCACAAAGACACTGTATGCGGTTGCATCCAATGAGCCGCGTCCCGCGCTCAACGGTATCTTCTTCCGCATTACCCCCGATCACCTTACCCTCGTCTCCTCCGACTCCTTCCGTCTCGCTGTCTGCGAAAAGGAGATCCGTTTCGGCGATGTGATGGCGGTAAGAGGTCTGGATGCTGCCATCATCGTTCCCGGCAAAACGATCGCCGAGCTTTACAAGATGCTCCCCGACGATACCGAGCCCGTACGGATCCTGGCAACCGCCAAGCACATCATCTTCAAGATGGGTCCCTTGAGCTTCTTCTCCCGTCTGATCGATGCGGAATATGTCAATTATGAAAAGTTTATCCCCAAGGACCCCGTGATCCACGTTTCTGTTCCCACAAAGGCGCTGCTCTCCTCTCTCGAGCGCGCATCTCTTGTGACCGAGGACAGAGCGCTCGGTCAGGCAAAGAGCTCCGTCCGCTTTACGCTGGAGGATCAGTGTCTGTATGTTTCCGCGGTTTCCGTCAACGGTACGGTCAACGATGAGATCCTTGTGGAAAAAACAGGTCCCGATCTGCGCATCGGCTTCAACTGCCGCTTCCTTCTGGATGCGCTCCGTGCCTGCGACAGCGAATATATCAAGCTTGCGCTCGTTTCTCCGCTCGTTTCCATGGTGATCACGGCGGATGAGGACAGAATGAGCGAGGAGGACAAAAAGGAACGCGATGAGAGACGCGAAAAGGTCGGAATTCTCTCCGAGCGCGATCTGCATCTGGCAGTTCCCTGCCACATGAGAGACTGATCTCTGTGTCAAAAAAACACGAAAGATCCCCAAAAAATCCATGTGAAGAATGATAAGAGGATATGACAGTCGATGAGATCCGCTTCCGGGATTTCCGGAACATAGAAAATGAGACCCTGCATTTTGATCGCGGCGTCAACATCCTTTGGGGCGACAATGCGCAGGGAAAAACGAATGCGCTTGAGGGCATCTTCTGCTTTGCCATGGGAAAATCGTTCCGCGGCGTCCGTGACAGAGAGCTGATCCGCTTCGGCTGCGAGCAGGCGGGGATGACCATGCACTATGCGGACGGAGAGCGTACCCACAAGATGCAGCTGCAGCTTTCTGCGGCAGGAAGAAGACGGATGCTGAAGAACGATGTGACGGTCCGAAGCACCGCACAGTTTGTCGGAAGCTTCCGCGGTGTTCTGTTCTGTCCCGAGCATCTGCAGATGATCAAGGGCGCACCGCAGCTGCGGCGGCAATTTTTGGATGCTGCGATCTGTCAGCTGCGCCCGACCTACATGACAGCGCTCAGCGAATACGCAAGACTGCTCAAGCACCGCAATGCCGTCCTCCGTGACGATGCAAAAACAGAGGAGGAGCGGCTTCCCCTGCTCGATGTGCTGACGGCACAGCTCGCGCAGATCAACACCCGCATCACCGTGACGCGGCAGAAGTACATCCGTCTTCTGGATGCATCGGTCGGTACCTTTCTCTCCGATATGACATCCGGAGAAGAGCTGGCATCGCTTTCCTATGTCAGCGACATCGCAGACGGGGACAGCGGCATGGATGCAGCGGAGATGACCGAGACGTTTTACCGACGGGCGATGGCGGATACACGGCGCGAATTTGCGGTACAGAGTACCCTGCACGGCTGTCACAGAGACGATATCGCCATTTGGCTTGACGGCAGAGAGGCAAAGCTCTATGCAAGTCAGGGACAGGACCGCTCGATCGCACTTGCCATGAAGCTTGGCGAGGGAGAGCTTTCCCGTCAGGCATCGGGAGAATACCCCGTATTTCTCTTTGATGACGTTCTGAGCGAGCTCGATCACAGCCGTCAGGCATATCTGATGCAGCGTCTGCACGGCAGGCAGGTCATCATGACCTCCTGCAACAGGGAGCTGTTTGAGGATATGGATGTGCACATGATCCGTGTCACGCGCGGCAGCTATGATATGTGCCGTGCGGCATCCGGGGCCATCTGTACGGATCCTGTCAGCTGAGCGTACAAGGCATACACAAGGAGGTACACATTTGCCTACCGAATGGAACAAGGGCTCCTCTCGGAACCCAAAAAAGAAAAAAAAGAATGTGTCCTTTCATCATCCCGTCGGCGTTCTGCAGCTCGGAAAGACCACAACGGTACACGAGGAGCAGATCCTCGGGATCTTTGATATGGATACGGCGACGGTCTCCGCTGTGACAAAGCAGTTTTTGTCATTGGCGCAGAAGCGAGGCTGTGTCGTGCTTGCGGCAGAGGAGCTGCCAAAGTCCTTTGTCATCGTAAGCAGGCGATCGCAAAAGCAGCATGATGAACACAATGGATCGGTGCGGGATGCCGGTGGAGAGAGCTGTGTATATCTATCGCAGTTCACCCCGCAGACGCTTGCACAGAGATCACAGATACAAAGAACGGAAAAGGAATAACGAGGATTATGTCGGAAGCAATCAAAGAACAAGTTTATGACGAAAATCAGATACAGGTGCTTGAGGGACTGGAGGCGGTCAGAAAACGCCCCGGCATGTACATCGGTACGACCTCCGAGGGCGGACTTCACCATTTGATCTATGAGATCGTGGACAACGCCATCGATGAGGCGATGGCGGGTGCCTGCTCGACCATCGACGTCACCTTCCATGAGGACGGAAGCGTTTCCATACAGGATGACGGACGCGGTGTTCCCGGCGGTATACATCAGAAGATGGGGATCCCTACACTTGAGGTCGTCTTTACGGTCCTGCATGCGGGCGGTAAGTTCGGCGGCTCGGGATACAAGATCGCGGGCGGTCTGCACGGTGTCGGTGCCTCTGTCGTCAACGCGCTGTCCGAATGGGTGGAGCTTGAGAACTGCAATGAGGGGATGTGCTATACCGAGCGCTTTGTGCGCGGTCATGTGGATGTTCCCTTTGCCTGCAAGGGGGAAAGCGGCGGAAAGCACGGTCTTTATGTGCGCTTCAAGCCCGATCCCGAGATCTTTGAGACCGTCGTTTTCCGTTACGAAACGGTGCTGGGCAGAATGCGTGAGCAGGCGTTTCTGAATGCGGGTGTCCGCATCCGTCTTCACGATCTGCGCGGTGAGGAGATCATGGAGGACGATCTTTGTTATGAGGGCGGTATCCGTTCCTTTGTCGAATACCTGAACCGTACCAAGCACGCAGATCCCATTCACAGCGACGTGATCTATGTACGCGGTGCGCGCGGCGACATGACTGCCGAGGTCGCGCTGCAGTACAACGATTCCTATACAGAGACCATCTATACCTTTGCCAACAATATGGCGACCGTCGAGGGCGGTACGCATGACGTCGGATTCAAGACGGCACTGACCAAGGCCTTCAATGATTACGGACGGAAAAAGGGCATTCTCAAGGCATCCGATGATAATTTCAAGGGCGAGGATGTCCGCGAGGGTATCTGCGCCGTGGTATCGGTCAAGCTGCCCGACGCACAGTTTGAAAGCCAGACAAAAGCAAAGCTCGGCAACTCCGAGGTACGTTCCTTTGTCGATTCGATCGTCAAGCAGAAGCTGGAGGAATATTTTGACGAGCAGCCCGCTGAGGCAAAGACGATCATCGATCAGTCGCTTGACGCCGCAAGAGCAAGAGAAGCGGCTAGAAAAGCAAGAGAACAGACAAGACGAAAGAGTGTGCTCGAAGGCTCGTCTCTTCCCGGCAAGCTTGCAGACTGCCATGAGAAAAACGTGGAGCTGACAGAGCTGTATCTGGTAGAGGGAGACTCCGCGGGAGGAAGCGCAAAGGACTGCCGCGATTCCCGCTTCCAGGCGATCCTTCCGCTCAGAGGTAAGGTACTCAACGTTGAAAAAACGCGTCTTGACAAGGTATACGGCAACCTTTCCCTGATCCCGATCATTCAGGCGCTCGGCTGCGGTATCGGTGAGGAATTTGACATTGCGAAGCTGCGTTACGGCAAGATCGTCATCATGGCCGATGCCGACGTCGACGGCTCGCACATCCGTGTCCTTCTTCTGACCTTCTTTTTCCGTCATATGCGGAAGCTGATCGACGACGGACATATTTATCTCGCACAGCCTCCGCTTTACAAGGTCTACAAGGGAAAGAACATCATGTATGCCTTCTCTGAGGAGGAGAAGGATACCTGCGTTGCGGCACTCGGCGGTCACGCTGAGGCTGAGCGCTACAAGGGTCTTGGTGAGATGGACCCGGATCAGCTCTGGGAGACGACCATGGATCCCGAGCGCAGAACGCTGCTGAAGGTCACAGTCGAGGATGCACTTGCGTGCGATGAGATCTTCTCTGTCCTCATGGGTGACAAGGTAGAGCCCAGACGTGCGTTCATCGAGGCCAACGCCAAGTACGCGATCAATCTCGATATTTAACGGATACGGATATGCGGATCGCTACACTGACACTCAATCCGTGTCTTGACAGAACATTATATTTTCAGACACCGTTTCAGAGGGGAGCACTGAACCGTGCCGGGAAAAGCATGACGCACGCATCCGGCAAGGGCATCAATTCTGCGATGGTCCTGCGGGAGCTTGATGTACCCGTGACTGCCATCGGCTTTTGCGGAGGAGGCGGTGCGCCTTTATCCGAGGCGCTTTCCGTGCGGGGGATAGCAGCAGATCTGATCCCGACAAGCGCACCTATGCGGATGTGCATCAAGCTCATAGATGCAGACGGTATCTGCACGGAAGCAAACGAGTGCGGCGGTCCGATCACAGATGCGGAATGCGAGGCTTTGCTCTTGCGTGTCCGTGCTTTTGTGCAAAGCTGTGCAAGGGAGCCTGACGGCGGAATTCTGATCGCCGGGGGAAGTATTCCACGGGGTGTGAAAAAAGAGATCTACTATGAGATCGGATGCATGCTTTGGGGGACCAACGTGCGGTTTGTGCTCGATGCGGACGGAGATGCTCTGAGGCTTGGGCTTCCGTGCCGTCCGTCTCTGATCAAGCCCAATCTGTATGAGCTTTCGCAGCTGACACAAAGGGCGCTTTGTGGCCGTGAGGACGTCGCCGCCGCGGCAAAGCATGCCGCACAACAGAGCGGAGCCTCTGTGATCTGCACGATGGGAGCAGAGGGCGCGGTATTGGTCTCACCTGACGGGCATGCTTTTGCGGTCACGGCACCGCAGGTACAGGCACAGAGCTTTGCGGGCGCGGGAGATACGTTTCTTGCGGCATATCTGTGGAGCGTCTATGTCTGCGGTGACGCGACAGAGGATGCGCTGCGGGCAGCGGCATCCGCGGCGGCTGCCAAGGTGGAAAAGCCGGGAACAGAGATCCCCAAAAAAGAAGAAATGATGCGGTATACGGAAGAGATCTCCGTCATACCGATCCCATAAAAGGCACCATTACATTTTCAAGGAGCAGGAAAAGGGAATATGGC
Organism: Clostridia bacterium; assembly: GCA_017414385.1. Taxonomy (GTDB): domain Bacteria; phylum Bacillota; class Clostridia; order Oscillospirales; family CAG-272; genus RGIG3925. Next base: position 10,134 of record JAFQMO010000101.1, on the reverse strand, counting down.
AAGACAATCGAAACAGGAAATGCAAAGGGAGATCACCTTTGAAAATCAGAAGATCGTACCGGTACGAATGGATACGGAGGTCAAGCGCTCGTTTATTGAGTATTCGATGAGCGTTATCGTGTCGCGTGCACTGCCGGACGTCAGAGACGGACTGAAGCCCGTACACAGACGAATCCTTTATGCGATGTATGAGGACCACTTAACGCACGATAAGCCGTTCAGAAAGTCGGCGACGACTGTCGGTAATGTGCTCGGTCGGTACCATCCGCACGGTGATACGGCGGTATACGATACGATGGTGCGAATGGCACAGGATTTCTCTCTGCGCTATCCGCTCATTGAGGGACACGGAAACTTCGGTAACGTCGACGGCGACGGCGCAGCCGCATACCGTTATACCGAGGCGAGAATGGCGAAGATCGCCAATGAGATGCTGGAGGATATCGAAAAGGATGTCGTTCCCTTCTCTCCGAACTTTGATAATAAGCTCAAGGAGCCCGATGTCCTGCCCGCACGCTTCCCCAACCTTCTCGTCAACGGATCGGTCGGTATCGCTGTCGGTATGGCAACGAATATTCCGCCGCATAACCTCGGTGAGGTCATCGACGGTACTATCTTTTATATGGAAAACCCGAATGCCACCGTTGCGGAGATCATGCAGTATATCAAGGGTCCCGATTTCCCAACATATGCGACCATTTACGGTACACAGGGGATCCTCTCCGCTTATACCACAGGCCGCGGACATGTCATGGTCCGCTCAAGGGCTGAGGTCGAGGAGGAGCATAACCGGATCGTGATCACAGAGATCCCGTACGCTGTCAATAAATCCATGCTTGTCAAGAGCATGGCGGCATTGGTCAAGGATAAGAGGATCGAGGGCGTAACCGAAATCCGCGATGAGTCCGGACGAGCCGGCATGAAGATCGTGGTCGATTACCGCCGCGATGCCAACGGACAGGTCATTCTGAATCAGTTCTATAAGTATACACAGCTGCAGGATACCTTTGCGGTCAATATGATCGCGCTTGTGGGCGGCGAGCCGAAGTGCCTTTCCCTGCCGGAGATCCTGCACCATTATATTCGTCATCAGGAGACGGTCATTGAGCGCCGTGTACGCTTTGATCTGGAGCGTGCGCTGAACCGCGCGCATATCCTGGAGGGACAGATCAAAGCCATTGAAAATATCGACCGTGTCATCGAGATCATCCGCTCCCATGCATCGGTTGCGGATGCAAAGGAAGCTTTGATGGAGGAGTTTTCTCTGACCGATGCGCAGGCACAGGCGATCGTCGATATGACGCTCGGTAAGCTTGCAGGCCTGGAGAGGATCAAGATCGAGGATGAGCTGCGCGAGAAGGAAGCGTTTATCGCACAGATGCGAGAGATCCTCTCAAGTGAGGGCAAGATCCATGAGATCATCAAGGAGGAGCTGCTTGAGATCAAGCGCAAGTATGCCGATCCGCGCCGTACGGAGATCTGTGAGGCGGAGAACGAGATCGTGCTTGAGGACCTCATTGAGCGTCATACCTGCGTCATCACCATGACAGGCGCCGGTTATATCAAGCGTCAGCCCGCCGATACCTATGCGGCACAGCGCCGCGGCGGTAAGGGCATCATCGGTATGACGACCAAGGATGAGGACTTTGTCGAAACGGTACGCATCGTACCCAGCCACGCATACCTTCTGATGTTCACCAACCTCGGACGTGTCTATGTGCGGAAGGCATATCAGATCCCGGAGGCAGGAAGGACCGCAAAGGGAACGAGCGTTGTCAATGTGCTCGAGCTGAGCGAGGGTGAGCGCGTGACCTCCATCATCGATCTGCCAAGCCTCAGAGACGGCGGCTATCTGATGATGACCACAAGAGACGGTGTCGTCAAGCGCTGCGCCGTTTCGGAATTTGCCTATTCCCGCCGCCGCGGTAAGATCGCCATCACGCTCGATGAGGGAGATTCCCTGGATTTTGTATGCTATACAGACGGTAATTGTGATATGATCCTTGCATCTCATATGGGTCAGGCTGTCCGCTTTGCGGAGGACCGTGTCCGTGTTATGGGACGCGGCGCACGCGGTGTCAGAGGTATGACGCTTGCAGAGGGGGACTATATCACGGGTGCGGCTGTTGTGGATGAAGAAAAGCAGCTGCTCTCCGTTACCGAAAACGGATACGGTAAGCTGACGCCGTTTGCGGAATATTCTGCGCACGGCAGAGGCGGTAAGGGTGTTGTCTGTCATGCGATCACGGAAAAGACAGGACTTCTCACCGGTATTGCGGCTGTCGCTGAGACCGATGACGTCATGATGATCACAAATGAGGGTGTGATGATCCGAACACCCGTCTCCGATGTCCGTGTATGCGGAAGAGCAAGTCAGGGCGTTATCATGATGCGCTTGTCGGAGGGAGGCCGTGTGGTCAACTTCGCGGCAATTGCTGAGGAGGAAGAGGCAACACGCCGTGCAGAGGCTGCGGCAGAATCGGTCGATGACGATCCTTTGTTCGATGATGAAACGGATCTTCCCGCAGATGCAGCAGAGGCTGAGGCGCTGTCGTCGGAGGTCTCAGAGGGAGAGGAAGCAGACATCGAGCTTCTGGATATGGAGTAAAAACCGCTGTTGCTTCGGCAGGATCGGACCCGAACAAATTTTTGCCAAATTGTAAAAACCGCGCGAAGTTGCAAAAAGCTATTGCAATTTCCGCGCGGATCCGATATAATATAGACAGAACAAATATTCTATTTTTGATCGCCCGACCATGGGCCATTGGAGGACAAAGCATATGGCAGCAAAGACAAGCAAGAAGGCAGACATCGTATCTGCGCACGAGACCCCCGAGGAAAAGAAAAAGGCACTGGATACCGCCATCTCGCAGATCAAGAAGGCGAAGGGCGCCGGCAGTATCATGCGTCTTGGCGACAATATGAACATGAACGTCAGTGCGATCCCGACAGGATCGCTTACCCTGGATCTGGCGCTCGGTATCGGCGGTGTTCCGCGCGGAAGAATCATTGAGATCTACGGACCGGAATCCTCCGGTAAGACGACAGTTGCGCTGCATATCATCGCGGAAACACAGAAGCAGGGCGGCGAGGCGGCGTTCATCGATGCAGAGCACGCATTGGATCCGCTTTACGCAAAGGCGCTCGGCGTCAATATTCACGATCTGCTCGTCTCTCAGCCCGACTGCGGTGAGGACGCGCTGGAGATCACCGATGCGCTCGTCCGCTCGGGTGCGATCGACGTTGTTGTCGTGGACTCCGTTGCAGCGCTCGTACCGCAGCAGGAGATCGACGGCGATATGGGTGCAAACCATGTCGGTCTGCAGGCAAGACTGATGAGCCAGGCGCTCAGAAAGCTTGCGGGTGCCATCTCCAAGACAAACTGCGTGGTCATCTTCATCAATCAGCTGCGTGAGAAGGTCGGCGTCATGTACGGAAATCCCGAGGTCACCACGGGCGGTAAGGCGCTGAAATTCTATGCGTCTGTCCGAATGGACGTCAGAAAGACAGAAAATCTCAAGAACGGCGATGAGACCTACGGAAGCCATGTCAAGGTCAAGGTCGTCAAGAATAAGGTCGCACCGCCCTTCCGTGTCGCGGAATTCGACATTCTTTACGGAAAGGGCATCTCCAAGTCCTCCGAGATCATCGAGGTCGCAACGGCGCTGGATATCCTCCAGAAGAGCGGCTCCTGGTTCTCCTATGATGGCGACCGTATCGGACAGGGTAAGGAAAATGCGAGAAAGTATCTTGAGGATAACCCCGCGCTGATGGAGGAGATCGAAAGAAAGGTCAAGGCACAGTCCTCCGATATGAATCTTCCCGAGGAGGATTACGAGGAGGATGAGGACGACATCACGGCGGCTGAGCTGGAGGATGTGGAGGACGATCACTTCTCGATCAAGATCGCAGACATCGGCGGAGAATAAGCGGTGGCAATGCAGATCACGGTCCTTCTGGCACAGCCGTCCCAGGAGGGAAACGGAAAATACGAATTCACCCTGCAGCTGACAAACGGCACACAGACCGAGCAGCGCTCGATGCTCATCTTCCTCTTCTTTTTGCGGGAAAAGCTTGCAGGAGCGCCGATACCCATGACAGGAGACATGATCGACTGTGCGCTTTATGAGAGCCTGCTTCTTGCAGAGGAGGCGACGCGCGCTGCATGGAAGGCGGTCAATCTTCTTGCATTCGGCGACAAAACACGCGGACAGCTGGAGATCAAGCTGCGGCAGAAGGGCTTCTCCGCACAAGCATCTGCGGCGGCAGCACGGTTCTGTCAGCAGCGCGGCTATATCCGCGAGGAGGAGCATCTTCTGCGCCTGATGCAGGTTTTGTGCGATCAGAAGCTCTACGGCCCCGCGCGGATCCGTCAGGCAGTCCGCGAGAGACGCTTCTCGAGGGCAACCATTCAAGCGGTGTTTGCGGCGGCAATGGCGGAGCTTGATTTTGATGCGGCACTGGATAAGCGCATCTCCCAAATGAAGGAGGATGCCTTTTCGGGACGTGAAAATACAGCGAAATCATATGCCTCGCTCATGCGGTACGGCTTTCAGGCAGATCAGATCCGTGCGGCGCTGAAGCGGATCGGATGTGACGACGCAGATGCTGCGGACGGTACAGACGACGATGCGCAGCCATCGGATATGACAGAGGATTGAGGGAATGCGGCAGGACATTGCCGCAGTGCTTCCTCTTCATCAAATACAACGCAACAAACGAAAGAAACGGATATGAAACAGAAATCAAAAATCGGCTTTATCTCCCTCGGCTGTCCCAAAAACCAGGTCGACACCGAGGTCATGCTTGCGGATGTCGTGAAGGCGGGATATGAGATCACCCCCGATGACACCGAGGCAGACATTGTCATCATCAATACCTGCGCATTCATTGAGAGCGCAAAGCAGGAGGCCATTGACAACATTCTCGATGAGGCGTGGCTGAAAAAGAACGCGAGCCTGAAGGGCATCATCGTCACAGGCTGTCTTGCACAGCGATACCGCGAGCAGATCTTTGAGGAGCTGCCGGAGGTCGATGCGCTGATCGGTGTCGGTTCTCTGCATCACATCGTGGATGCCATCGAGGCCATCGAATACCGCAAAAAGCAGTACACCTCCTTTGAGGACATTGCCAACATGGAAACGGCGTGTGACCGCGTCGTCACAACACCCGAGCACCTTGCCTATCTGAAGATCGCAGAGGGCTGCGACAACCGCTGTACCTACTGTGCGATCCCCTCCATTCGCGGCGCGCTCCGTTCCAGACCCATGGAGGAGCTTGTGCGTGAGGCAAAGGAAATGGAGAGCATCGGCGCAAAGGAGCTTGTGCTCATCGCGCAGGACACCACCGCATACGGCCGCGACCTTGGAGGCGGGGATATGCTTGTGGAGCTGATCCGTGCCATCACACGGGAAACGAGCATTCCGTGGATCCGTGTCCTTTACTGCTATCCCGATAAGATCTCGGATGCGCTCATCGAGGAATTCCGTACCAATGCGCGTCTGGTCAAATACATCGATCTTCCCGTGCAGCACCTCTCGGATAAGGTTCTGCGCAGAATGAACCGCAGGGGCGGCAGAGATGCCATCTACGATGCGGTCAGACGGCTGCGTACCGTCCCGGGCATGGTCATCCGTTCCACCATGATCGTCGGCTTCCCGGGCGAGGACGAGGAAGATTTCCGTATCCTCTGCGAGGGCGCAAAGGAGCTTGATTTTGATAAGCTTGGCGTATTTGCATACTCCCGAGAGGAGGACACGCCCGCATACGATTTCGAGGATCAGATCGATGCGCAGACGAAGCAGGACCGTCTTGACATCCTGATGGGACAGCAGGCGGACCGCAGCCGTGCGCGTGCGGAGGCAATGATCGGCAGAACGACAACGGTGCTCGTTGAGGGCTTCGATGCCGTTTCGGAAACGTATTTCGGCCGTACCTATGCGGATGCCTATGACATCGACGGCAAGGTATTCTTCTCCAACAGCATTGGAAATCAGCGCTTTGCGGAGGGACAGTTTGTGCTCGTTTCGATCACAGACTGCTATGACGATTACGATCTGATCGGAGAAGCGGTCAACAGCGCTCTCTGATGATACCAACAAGAAAGGCAGGATCTCCTTTATGAATCTTCCAAACAAACTGACACTGGCGCGCGTGATCATGGCGCCCATTGCGATGGTCTTCATCATGTTCCCCATCGGCGGGGAAACAACGGCACGTATCCTTGCGGCAGTCCTGTTTGCGCTGACGGCGCTGACGGACATGCTGGACGGCAAGATCGCCCGGAAATACAATCTCATTACCAATTTCGGCAAGTTCTTGGATCCCCTCGCGGACAAGTTCATGGTCATCGGTATGCTTGTGGTCATGTGTGCGTCCCCGATGTATGCGTTTTTCCGCAACGTGCTCGTTTGGGTGACACTGCTTGTCATTCTGCGTGAGCTTGCCATTACCTCGATGCGCCTTTTGGTGGCATCCTCGGAGCAGAAGATCGTTGTTGCGGCAAGCTGGCTCGGTAAGGTCAAGACGGTTGCACAGATCGTCTGTATCCTCGTGCTCATTTTAGAGCCCCTTCTGCTCTTTTTCGACACACTGCATCTTGCGGCATGGGCAGCGATCGCATTCATGGGCATAATGACCGTTTGGTCGGGTGTATCCTATCTCAAGAGCTATATCTCCTTTATCGATCCCAACGAATAAGAGAAAAAAAGCAAAAAATATGACAGAGAGCCGTTCCTGTGTACCCTTTGGTGCGACGGGAACGGTTCTTTTTTTGCGGGTGCACAATCAGGTCCTCCCGTCACGGTCTGCACACGTCTTCGGTCCTCGACATTTGTCGACAAAATCGACACGAATCGACAAAAAATCAAAAACAGCGGAGGGATACATCGCTCTTCGTCGGTTTTCTGTCTTCTTTTGTCGAAAAACGGCGGCGGAGCGGTGGTGGACACCGATCTTTTTGGGGGTATCGCGGCGGGAGGGGGCGGTCACCTGACGGTGACCGGAGGCGCCGTCGGCATATGTGTCCTCCGCGGAGGCGTTGTACGGAAGCCTTTTCTTGATTCTTTATCTGCCGCCGACGGCGCCTGACACCGCGGACGCGGTCCCCCTCCCGCCGTCCATCGGGGGAGAAGAAGCTTCCAAAGCGTTTCCCGCCGCCTCTTTTTTTGAGGGAAGCGGTTGACTTATTCATAAATGGTTGGTATAATAGAAGCCGTAAGCAACAAGAATATTGCAAAAAGGAGGAATGTTGACCTTGTCCTTTACAAGAACGATTTTGAAGGATAAGATCCGAGAGTCGCTGACATCTGTTCTGCCCGTAACGGGTATCGTTCTGCTGTTGTGCTTCAGCATTGCCCCGATCCCAAACGATACCATGCTTGCTTTTCTGATCGGTGCTGTGATGCTGATCTTCGGCATGGGACTCTTTACCCTTGGCGCAGATACCGCAATGACACCCATCGGTGAATATGTCGGCGCGGGGATCACACGGTCTAAGCGCGTGTGGTTTGTTGTGGGCGTCGCACTGTTTGTCGGTGTGATGATCACGGTGTCCGAGCCCGATCTTCAGGTGCTTGCCGAGCAGGTCGCAACGGTGCCCGGTCTTGTTCTGATCCTGGCAGTTGGTGTCGGTGTGGGATTGTTTCTTGTGATCGCAATGCTCCGTATTCTTTTCCGGGTAAGGCTCTCTCATCTGCTTCTCGGATTTTACCTTGTGATCTTTGTCCTTGCTGCCTTTGTACCCGAGGACTTTCTCGCAGTTTCCTTTGATGCGGGCGGTGTTACCACAGGACCCATGACCGTTCCCTTTATCATGGCGCTCGGTGTCGGTGTTGCGGGGATCCGTTCCGATAAAAACTCCGAGGACGATAGCTTTGGTCTTGTTTCTTTGTGCTCGGTCGGCCCGATCCTTGCAGTCCTGATCCTCGGTATGGTCTACCGTCCGACCGAAAGTGCGTACAGTGCCGTCGATGCCATTGAGGCAGCCGATTCCCGTGCGCTGATACGGCTCTTTGTCGAGGCGATCCCGCATTATATGTGGGAGGTGTTCCTCTCTCTTGCCCCGATCTTTGTGTTCTTTCTTGTGTTCCGGCTGTTTGTCGGACATCTGCCGAGAAAGCAGCTGACCAAGATCTGTATCGGTGTCGGCTATACATACATCGGCCTTGTGCTCTTTCTGACAGGCGTCAACGTCGGCTTTATGCCCGCAGGTTACTTCCTCGGTGAGCTTCTCGGCTCGATGCAGTGGCGCTGGATCATCATTCCCATCGGTATGATCATCGGTTACTTTATCGTAAAGGCCGAGCCTGCGGTCCATGTCCTGACCGAGCAGGTCGATCATATCACCTCGGGAACCGTTCCCCCAAAGCTCCTGATGCAGACCCTGTCCATCGGCGTTGCCATTTCAGTCGGCCTTGCGATGACGAGAGTCTTGACGGGGATCCCGATCCTGTGGCTGCTCATTCCCGGATATTTCATCGCGCTTGTGCTGACGTTCTTTGTACCGCCGATCTTTTGTGCGATCGCGTTTGACTCGGGCGGTGTTGCATCCGGTCCCATGACAGCGACCTTCCTTCTGCCGTTTGCAATGGGCGCCTGCGGAGCGCTTGGCGGAAATATCATCACAGATGCCTTTGGTATCGTCGCAATGGTCGCGATGACACCGCTCATTGCCATTCAGGTGCTCGGTCTGATCTACCGTATCAAGACAGCACACAAGGCAGCGGAGCCGGAGATCGTCGAACAGCCCATCGAGATGCCCGAGGACGATCTGATCGATCTGTAAAAGTGGAGATGCCTATGAGTGATATTCAACTGTATATAACGGTAATACGCCGCGAGGATGCGGAGCGTTATACCGCGTTTTATCAAAAAAAGGACGTGCAAGTCGTCTATTCCGCACCTGCCAACGGAACGGCAACAGCGAAAACGCTGGATCTGTTCGGTCTGGAGAAGACAGAAAAGAGTGTGCTGTTCTCGGTCGTTGCGGGCGAGAAGGCGCGAGAGCTGACAAAGGCGCTTTTGAGCGAAATGTACATTGACCTGCCCGATCAGGGGATCGCTGTCAGTGTACCGCTGTCGACCGTCGGCGGACACGGTGTATTTACCCATCTGATGCCGGGCTATACGCCCACAGAACAAGATAGTGAGGTGAACCATATGAATCATGCAAGCCTGGAGCTGATCATTGCGATCTCCGAAAAGGGACAGACGGATCTGGTCATGGATGCGGCCCGCGCAGGCGGAGCACGTGGCGGCACGGTCATACACGCAAAGGGAACGGCGGGAGCCGGAACCAAGACCTTCTTCGGCGTATCCATTGCCGAGGAAAAGGAAATGATCTTCATCGTTGCGGATGTGGATACCAAGCGTGACATCATGCGCTCCATCATGCAGGGAGCAGGCGCCAATACAGAGGCACGCGCCGTGGTGTTCTCCATGCCCGTCAGTGAGGCGTGCGGCTTCCGCTACGGTAAGTAAGTCCTTTTGGAAAAAGCAGAACAAAAATGCACCGCATGGGAAAAATGTCCATGCGGTGCCAATGTCATTTAGATAAAGCATATTGCGTTTAGATAGGGGGTAAATCTTCGGGTTTACCCTTATGGTTGTTCTGTCGCTGTTTAGATCTGTATAAAAACGTTTCATACACCGAGCTTGTTCACTTGGCGGGTGTAGTGATACAGGAAAGATTCAACCGAAGTCGTTTGGAGGAGGCATCTATCGTGCTCGAACAAAAATATTCTTAAAAACAGGCATTTTAAGACAAAAACCAGTGCTTATATCCGAAATGAACTTAACTGGCAGTTAATATGAAGTTTCGATTGAATATCTTCAAAATGTACCGTATCTATGTTATACTGTATACACGGTACCGGAATAAAAAATTGGAGGTAGTCTATATGACAGAAACAATGGGGCAAATCATTAAACGCTTGCGAAAAGAGCATCATCTTACGCAAGAAGAGTTAGCCGAACAACTGAACATCTCCGCGCCTGCTGTATCAAAGTGGGAAAACGATACCAGTATGCCGGACATTTCACAGGTAGTTCCGCTTGCTAATTTGTTCGGGGTTCCAACCGACGTACTGTTTGGCGTATATGGTACAGAGCACAAGGAAGAGATATCTGCGCGTC
>JAFQMO010000100.1 GCA_017414385.1 Clostridia bacterium | reverse complement strand
CTTCTTGGGAACGGCATTCAGATTGATGGAAAGACCGTCTGCAAGCTCACCGATGGCAACGGAAACACCGCCGGCACCGAAGTCATTGCAGCGCTTGATCATGCGGGTCGCTGTGGGATTGCGGAACAGTCTTTGAAGCTTACGCTCTTCGGGTGCATTACCCTTCTGTACCTCTGCACCGCAGGATGTCAGGGATTCCTCTGTGTGGGACTTAGAGGATCCGGTTGCACCGCCGCATCCGTCACGTCCGGTTCTTCCGCCGAGAAGAATGACGATATCACCGGGAAGCGGTGACTCTCTGCGTACGTTTTCTGCGGGAGCGGCAGCAATGACTGCACCGATCTCCATACGCTTTGATGCATAGCCGGGATGATACAGCTCATCGACCTGACCGGTTGCAAGACCGATCTGATTACCGTAGGAGGAATAGCCTGCAGCGGCTGTTGTAACGATCTTTCTTTGGGGAAGCTTACCTGCCATGGTCTCAGAAACGGGTACGGTCGGATCGGCAGCACCTGTGACACGCATTGCGGCATATACATAAGAACGTCCGGAGAGCGGGTCGCGGATCGCACCGCCGATACAGGTAGCGGCACCGCCGAAGGGCTCGATCTCGGTCGGATGGTTGTGTGTTTCGTTTTTGAAGAGAAGGAGCCAATCCTCAAGCTGTCCCTCTACCTCGATCTGCATCTTAACGGTGCAGGCGTTGATCTCCTCAGATTCATCGAGCTTATCCAGCTTTCCTGTACTGCGCAGATACTTTGCTGCGAGTGTACCGATATCCATCAGATTGATAGGCTTGGTTCTGCCAAGCGCTTTTCTGGTTTCCAGATATTCCTGATAGGTCGACTCGAGCAGCGGATCGGAAAAGGTAACGTTGTCGATCGTTGTGAGGAAGGTTGTATGACGGCAATGGTCGGACCAATAGGTATCGATCATACGGATCTCGGTGATCGTCGGATCTCTGCCCTCTTCCTTTGCAAAATAATCGCGGCAGAAGCGCAGATCGTCAAGATCCATTGCAAGTCCCTTTTCCTTGACGAACGAAGCGAGTGCGTTGTCGTCCAGTTCGCAGAAGCCGTTGAGCGTTTCAACGGTCGTGGGAATGTCGTATACGACGGCGAGCGTTTCGGGCTTTTCCATAGTAGCCTCGCGGCTTTCTACGGGATTGATGACGTAATGCTTGATGCGGTCGATATCCTCAGCGGAGAGGCTGCCCTCGAGAAGATAGATGCGTGCGGAATGAACGTCGGGACGTTCCCCCTGCGAGAGGATCTGGATGCACTGCGCTGCGGAGTCTGCACGCTGATCGAACTGACCGGGCAGATACTCGACAGCAAATACTGTTGCTCCCTCCACGCTCGGAAGCTCGTCATAAACGATATCGAGCTGAGGCTCGGAAAATACCGTACGTACAGCATAAGCAAAGAGCTCACTGTCGATGTTTTCCACATCATAGCGGTTGAACATCCGCAGTCCGGTCAAAGCCTCAATACCGAGCAGGGAACGAAGATCGGAGAGAAGCGCACGTGCCTCTCCTGCAAGCTCGGATTTCTTTTCTACGAATACGCGATAAACCATAATATGTGATGATAATCCTTTCCAATCAAAATGACCTAATGAAGAAGACCGATTGAGTTATTCCATTGCCGCAAGTGCACGCTTTCCGATGTCACTGCGATAATACTTATTCTCAAAGGAGACCTTGTCTGCAAGAGCATATGCCGCATCCACAGCATCCCGTAATGTTTCTCTGACCGCAACGGTACCGAGAACACGTCCGCCGCTTGTTACGACTGTACCGTCCTTGCATTTTGCGCCTGCAACATAGATCTCTTCGTTTTCGGCGGTTTTGGGAAGTGTGATCGGATAACCGGTCTTGTAGCTTCCGGGATATCCGTCGGATGCACAGACAACACAGCATGCAGCGCCGGAGGAGAAGGTGACGTCGGTATCTGCCAGCGTACCGTCAGCGACAGCACGCATGATCGTCAGAAGATCGGACTCCAGAAGAGGCAGAACGACCTGCGTTTCGGGATCGCCGAAGCGGCAGTTGTACTCGATGACCTTCGGACCGTTCGGTGTCAGCATAAGACCGAAATAAAGACAACCCTTGAAGGTACGTCCCTCGGCGTTCATGGCTTGGATGGTGGGCAGGAAGATGGTCTCCATACAGAGATCTGCGATCTCCTTCGTATAATAGGGGTTGGGAGCGACTGTACCCATTCCGCCCGTATTGAGGCCCTCGTCATTGTCGCGTGCACGCTTGTGGTCCATGGAGGAGACCATCGGACGAACGACCTTTCCGTCGGTAAAGGCGAGCACCGATACCTCAGGACCTGTCAGGAATTCTTCGATAACAACGGAGGAGCCGCTGGTTCCGAAGATCTTTTCTTCCATCAGGGAACGCAGTGCCTCATTGACCTCGTGTCTGCTGTTTGCGATCAGAACACCTTTTCCGAGCGCGAGACCGTCAGCCTTGACAACGATGGGAAGCGGACAGTCCTGTGCATATGCGATCGCGGCGTGAATATCGTCAAAAACCTCATAGGATGCGGTGGGAATGCCGTATTTTTTCATCAGATTCTTGGAGAAAACCTTGCTTCCCTCGATGATTGCCGCGTTGGCACGGGGACCGAAGCAGGGAATACCGAGTGCTTCCAGTGCATCGACACAGCCAAGCACCAGCGGATCGTCCGGTGCGACTACCGCAAAATCGATGGCGTTTTCTTTTGCGAAGGCGGAAATGGCATCAATGTCCTTTGCACCGATGTCGACGCAGGTTGCATCTGCCGCGATACCGCCGTTTCCGGGGAGCGCGAAGATCTCTGTGACAGTCGGATTCTTTTTCAGGGCTTTGATGATGGCGTGTTCTCTTCCGCCGCCGCCGACAACCATAATTTTCATATAGGCAAAATCCTTTCGATTAGAGAATGTTAGCGGAGAATCAATGATGGAACAGTCTCATACCGGTAAATGCCATGGTCATGCCAAACTCGTTGCAGGCATTGATAACGACATCGTCACGGATAGATCCGCCGGGCTCTGCGATATAGGAAACACCGCTGCGGCGTGCGCGGACGATATTATCGTCGAAGGGGAAGAATGCATCAGAGCCGAGCGCGACACCGGTGATGGTGTCGAGATAAGCGCGCTTTTCTTCCTTTGTGAAGGGGGCAGGTCTTTCTGTGAAATACTTCTGCCATGCGCCGTCTGCAAGAACGTCATCCCAATCCTCAGAGATATAAACGTCGATGACATTGTCGCGGTCGGGACGTCCGAGTGTGGGAAGGAACGGCAGAGAAAGGACCTTTTCGGATTGACGCAGGTGCCAGTTGTCTGCCTTGCCGCCTGCGAGTCTTGTACAGTGAATACGGGACTGCTGTCCTGCACCGACACCGATCGCCTGACCGTCAACGGCATAACAAACGGAGTTTGACTGTGTATACTTCAAAGTGATCAGCGCAATGATCAGATCGCGCTTTGCGCTTGCGGGGAATTCCTTGTTATCGGTAACAACATTGGAAAGCAGCGCCTCGTTGATCTCAAAGTTGTTTCTTCCCTGACGGAAGGTGATACCGAATACCTGCTTTTCCTCGTCTGCTTCGGGAATATAGTCGGGATCGATCTGGACGATGTTGTAACCGCCCTTCTTCTTTGTTTTGAGGATCTCGAGTGCCTCGGGCTCATAGCCTGGAGCGATGATACCGTCGGATACCTCACGCTTGATGAGCAGCGCTGTTGTGACATCACAAACATCGGAAAGAGCGATCCAGTCTCCGAAGGAGGACATACGGTCGGTACCGCGCGCACGTGCATATGCACAAGCAAGAGGGGAGTTATCGAGACCTTCGATATCATCGACAAAGCAAGCCTTCTTCAGTGCCTCGGGCAGGGGTGTGCCGACTGCTGCAGATGTGGGGCTGACGTGCTTGAAGGAGGTTGCTGCGGGCATGCCGAGCGCTTCCTTGAGCTCCTTTACAAGCTGCCAGGAGTTGAATGCATCCAAAAAGTTGATATAACCGGGACGTCCGTTCAGCACCTGAATGGGCATTTCGCGGTCATCCTTCATATAGATCTTGGAAGGCTTCTGATTGGGGTTACATCCGTATTTCAGTTCAAATTCTTTCATTGCTTTTCTCCCTTTTCAGTTATATTTGTTGATCATGCGGTTTTCTGTCTCACCTGTCTCGAGATCCGTATAACGGACATAGAGGGAGATCTTGTTGTTTTCGTCCAGATTGTTCCAGATCTCTTTTGTGAAGCAGTCGATGCAGTTTCCGATCTTGACGCGTTCAGGCTCACCCTGGAAGGTCGGGATCGGATTTCCGTCACAAACATAGGTATGGATAAAGTGACCAAGACCGGAAACAGACGGATAGGAATAGGTATAACGTGCACAGTCGGTGCCCTCGGCATCGATGGATTTGAGGATGCTCATCTCATAGGTGAAGTCACCGTTTGCAAAATGCAGGATACCGGAGATACGGGGGGTGAAATTGGGAGCATCAGGCTCAAAGCAGCGTGTCTCCAATGCCTGTGAAAAGGTTTTGCCCTCTGCGAGAAAATCGTAGATGGTGTCTGTCTGGTCACCGTTTGTGACGATCAGATCGTTGCCGATCTTACGGATGGGGGAGTAGATGATCAGGGAAGGGTCCTCTACCTTGGAGGCATCATAGGGATGCGTTTTGACCTCATCGCCGACCTCAACAAAAATACGGTTACGGCTGTTCTCGCTGCGTCCCATGATAAAGTATGCAAACACACCCTTTTTTCCGTCCTCTGTTTTGCCGATGACGATTCCGCGTCCGACATAGGAGTTGCCGGCAATGCGGTCCTTAATGGAGGAAATTTCGTAAATATTCATAGCATTTCTCGCCCGATGGGCATCCTTTCCTTGAATGTGTGATTTGATTTATGTATTTTGTGTACGCATCGTTTGGGAGACGAGCTCTACTGCACGCGGCAGAAGCTTCCATTCTGCTTGCTCCATAACACGGCGCTGCAGACTTTCCGGGGTATCGCTCTTGTGGATCGCAACGGACTTTTGCAGAATGATCTCACCGCCATCGGGGATCTCATTGACAAAATGAACGGTTGCACCGGTAACCTTGACACCGTATGCAAGAGCCGCTTCATGTACCCTCAGTCCGTAAAAGCCCTTTCCGCAGAAGGAGGGGATGAGGGACGGATGTACGTTGATGATCCTTCTGTCCCAATCCCGTGTGAACGAGGGGGATAAGATGGAGAGGAAGCCCGCAAGAACGATCAGCTCGATGTTGTGCTTTTCGAGCTCTGCACGGATGGCAGCCTCAAAATCCTCTTGATTTGAAAAGCTTTTTCTGTCTGCAACTGCAGTAGGAATTTCATTTTCATTGGCGCGTGTCAGTGCGTAAGCAGCCTTGGAGGAGGAGAGAACAAGACAGATCCTTCCGGAGCGGATCTTGCCCTCCTTTTGCGCATCGATGAGCGCCTGCAGGTTGGTTCCTCCGCCCGATACAAAAACAGCGATACGGACAGGTGAGGTCACTTTTTTTTGTTTCACAGCTTCAACCTCCACGGGAATTATTCGAGAATGATCTTTTCTTCACCTTCGATGATCTCACCGATGATGTATGCATCCTCACCGTTCTGACGGAGAATATCGAGTGCAGTGTCAACGTCCTTCTTCGCGACGACGATGCTCATACCAACGCCCATGTTGAAGGTGTTGAACATATCGCGCTCGGGAATGCTGCCGACCTCTGCGATCAGACGGAAGATGGGGAGAATGCGGACAGCGGACTTGTCGATTTTTGCGCACAGTCCGTCGGGAATGGAGCGCGGAATATTTTCGTAGAAGCCGCCGCCTGTGATGTGGGAAATTCCCTTGACATCAACCTTTTCAAGCAGCGAAAGAACACTTGTTACATAGATACGTGTGGGAGTCAAGAGCGTTTCTGCGATGGACTTTCCGCCGAGCGCTTCGTTGGGAGCATAGAGATTATCGGGATTATGATCGATATCAAATACACGGCGAACCAGAGAGAAGCCGTTGGAATGGATACCTGTGGAGGGAAGCGCGATGACAACATCACCTGTCTCCATACGGGTGTTGTCGAGGATCTTTTTCTTATCGACAATACCGACTGCAAAGCCTGCAAGGTCGTAATCCTCAACGGGCATCAGTCCCGGATGCTCAGCGGTCTCACCGCCGATGAGCGCAGCTCCGGACTGAACACAACCCTCTGCAACACCGCTGACGATCGCAGCGATCTTTTCGGGAATATTCTTTCCGCAAGCAATATAGTCAAGGAAGAAAAGCGGTTTTGCGCCGCAGCAGATGATATCGTTGACACACATTGCAACAGCATCAATACCGATGGTATCGTGCTTGTCCATGAGGATCGCCATCTTGACCTTGGTACCGCAGCCATCGGTACCGGATACGAGAACGGGCTCCTCCATGCCTGCAAGATTAAGACCGAAGCATCCGCCGAATCCACCGACGTCATCCAGACAACCCTCGTTCTTCGTGCGTGCGATATGGGACTTCATCAGTTCGACTGCTTTGTAGCCGGCAGTAATGTCAACACCGGCTGCAGCATAGGATTCGGATTTGGAATTGTTATGCATTTCGTTTTCCTGACACGGGTCTATCCCCGTGATTCCTTTCGTTTCGTTATGTTGATGTGAAAAGTGATTTACAAATGGAATCTTATTCTTTACCGGTCCAGCAATAGGTACAAACCTGAGACTCGTCCATGCCGATCGCCTCAAGGATTCCCTCAACGGACTGATACTGCAGAGAAGAGAACTTGAGCTCGCGGCAGATGGCATCGCGCAATGCTTTTCCGCGTTCCGTATTGGCATCGGAATACTCGTCGATATGCTTGTGCCCCTCATCTCCCTCCAAATTCTGGATGGTACGCCGTGCGATCAGCTCCATATCGGAGTTGGATCGGGAGAAGTTGAGATATTTACAGCCGAACATGATCGGCGGACACGCAGAACGGATATGTACCTCCTTGGCACCGTTATTGTAAAGGAAATCAACGGTTTCACGAAGCTGTGTTCCGCGAACGATCGAATCATCGACGAACAAAAGCTTTTTGCCTTCGATCAATGCATGGACGGGGATCTGCTTCATTTTTGCGACCATATTCCGTGTTTTTTGATTTGCGGGGGTAAAGCTGCGCGGCCAGGTGGGTGTATATTTGACAAACGGCCGTGCATACGGGACATGGCTTGCGTTTGCATAACCGATCGCGTGCGGCACACCGGAATCGGGGACGCCGCAGACGTAGTCGATGTCCTGAGCGAGATTGTTTTCGCGGTCATTTTTTGCCATGATCTCACCGTTTCGCATACGCATTGCTTCAACGTTGATTCCTTCATAGTTTGCATTGGGAAAACCGTAATAGGTCCACAGGAATGCACAGATCCGTTTTTCCTTTCTTGCGGGAGCCAACACCTCGACACCGTCTGCTGTCAGGCGGACGACCTCTCCGGGACCAAGCTCGCGCGCAAAGACGTAACCGAGCTTGTACATGGCAAAATCCTCAAAGGTGGCACAGAAGCCGTACATGGAGCTGTCCTCCGTGGGCTTCTTCTGACCGATCAGCACCGGCAGACGTCCGTATTTGTCCCGCGCGGCGATCAGAGAACCGTCTTCACACAGGATCAGAATGGCGGCAGTACCGTCAATGCAGTCCTGGGCAAAACGGATCCCCTCTGCAAAGGAGTCCTTCTGTGTGATGAGGGATGCGATCAATTCCGTCGAATTGATCTTACCTCCGGTCATTGCTGTGAAATGGCTGCCGCTGAGCGACAGATAATTCTTTATGATCTCGTCTGCGTTATTGATCACGCCGACGACGGTAATTGCATAAACACCCAAATTGGAACGGATCAGGAGCGGTTGGGGGTCCTGGTCGCTGATACAACCGATACAGGCTTTTCCGTCCATTTTGGTGATATCATCTTCGAATTTTGTACGGAACGGCGAATTTTCAATGGAATGAATGTTGCGCTGGAATCCGATGATATCGGACAGCGATGCCATGCCGGCACGTCTTGTTCCGAGGTGAGAATGGTAGTCTACACCGAAAAATACGTCTGTGATAACATCTTCGTTGCAAACTGCTCCAAAAAATCCTCCCATATTAGATCCTTTCTGTAATTGCTTATGTATCGAATCTGATCAGTGATTGTATTTTTCCTCAACAGCACGGTTTGCCGCAAGAACCTTTTCTTCTGCCTTTGCACGGGATGCATCCAACTTTGCGGCAAGCTCGCTGTCCTCAATGGAAATCATCTGAAGTGCGAGAAGTGCTGCGTTTGCGGCACCGTCAATGGCGACGGTTGCGACGGGAATTCCCGTGGGCATCTGAACGGTCGAAAGGAGGGCATCAAGACCGTCAAGCGTAGAGGACTTTACGGGGATACCGATGACAGGGAGGGTGGTTCCCGCTGCCATTGCACCTGCGAGGTGTGCGGCCTGTCCGGCTGCGGCGATGATGACGCCGAAGCCATTTGCTCTTGCGGATGTTACAAAATCACGGGCTTGAGCGGGCGTTCTGTGTGCGGAGAATACGTGAACCTCATAAGGAACATCAAACTCTTCACAAACAGCGAATGCCTTTTCCACGACAGGAAGATCACTGTCACTTCCCATGATGATCGCGATTTTTTTCTTTGCCATAATCTGATACCGTACGCTTTTATAAACAAAGCGGTCCTTTCTTCGCTTTTCGTATTTTCGGGTTTATCAAAAAATGGGCAGTCCTATGCTGTTCGACATCGGACTGCCCAGACGGACGACATTCATCATGCAGCAGTACACGCCGTGTACCGTGCAATTCATATGCTTCCCGCTTCCTTGTGGTATAGACCCACGAAAGCACCGGCTGATGCTTTCCTTTCCGTCAGTTGGGGGAAGTTCGTGTTATAATATATTATACACGATAGGGGTATATTTTGTCAAGTGTACAAGGGGGAAAAAACACATCGAATTCTGCAAAATCTTTGGATGAATGCCACAAATCGTCATTCCTTTTTTCGAAAAAAAAGAATGGTTGGCTGTCTTTTTTCTGCTGTATAGAATATCTGCACGGCGGTTACACTAAGTATCACAGGAAAAAGCAGTGAGAGGGGGAGAAATATACCGTTGATGAATTGTATACGGGCATTCGGAAGGCAGCTGGTTCTTTTGTTGTCGGGCGGCTTCTTTTATTGTCTTGTTGAGCTCTTATTTCGCGGATATACACATGTGAGCATGTTTGTTCTTGGGGGGATCTGTTTTTTGGCAATCGGGATGATCCGCCGTGGAATGCATGGTGTACATTCCGTTTGGAAAATGATCCTTTGCGGAACCGCGATCACGTTTTTTGAATTTTTATGCGGGATCATTGTGAATTGCGGTCTTGGTCTGCAGGTATGGGATTATTCTTCGGTACCGATGAACCTGATGGGGCAGGTGTGTCTGCCGTACACATTGATATGGTGTGTGCTGTCGTTACCCGCAATGGCGCTGGATACGGTATATTGGCGGTACGCCTTCGGTTATACGTCAGATATGCCTGTTCATACCGGGATCGCCGAAGCCGTCGGGGCGGCAATTCCGGAGCAGGTATAGACAAAAAGAGCAAAAGGGACACCGTCCGCTGTGCGGAAACGGTGTCCCTGATTCTTGTGTCTTTTATTTGGCGGGGCAGATACTCGCTTTGGCATCCTTTTCGAAGCAGTACTGTTTTTCTTCGATGAAAAGAGAAAACGCTGTATGGTTTGCAGAGGGTGAGAGCCGGAATCGATTCCTTCCGATTCGGAGACTGCCTGATGCCGGATCGTAGTGATAGGGACCGATCATCACCTTGGAGACACCTTTTTCCGCAATAAAAAGCGTGGCCTGCCGTTCATCAAAGGAAAGCATGGTGCTGCATTTTTTGGATGCACAGGACCACACAGTATGACGGAGTGATTCGTCGGAGACGGTGTGCTTTCCGGATGTATCGATCAAATAAGAATAAGGTGCAAAAAGCTTATCATTCAAAAGATCATATCCGTGCAGTACAACACAATCGTCATATACATCAACAAGATATCCCTCGGATGCCTCCCCTGTGAGATGATACCGGTCTTCACAAGTGGCATCGAGTGTACGGATCTCTGTGACACTGGGGTTATGCACGAGGATACCGAGATCGCCGTATGCATCGGAAATATTGGCACAGGTGTTGAAGCGGCCTTCATCGGTATCAAAAAGATCCTGCATAAGGAGAGACCAATGAGAATGTCCTGAGAAAAGGATGACATTTTTGTTTTCACGAAGAATGGAGCAGAGTGTTTTTTCATCGACGGAGCCCGACGGAATCGGAATATCGTATTCGTAATAGCCGTTTGAAGCATCACCGATCATATTATCGAGAAAGGAATGGAAGTACAGAAAAACACGCTTGTCTTTGTTTTCTCTCAGGCGCCTTTTCAGCCATTTGAGCTGATCGGGATGGATCAGATGCGGTGTTTTCATGACACCGTATTCTCCTCTGCGCTGCGTGAGGAAAATGAAGATGTCGTTGCCGACACTGACGGTATAGTCATACCGTTCCTTGCCGTATATTTTGAGTTTCAGCTCTCCGCGATAGTTTTTTGAGCCTCTTCCGACCTTTACCCAGTGATCGATCCACCCGATCATACCACAGACGTCATGATTGCCGTTTGTGGTATAAACATTGATATGCGGGTACTCTTCGCAGAAGGCATCTACGATCTCGCCGTATTCGCGGAACTCGTGGGCAAAGCCTTCGGATGTGAGATCGCCGCTGTCTGCGACCATACAGACACCGTGAGATGCCAGACGGTGAAGGGCATTTGTCAGCATGGCGCTGCTGATTTCGGGATAATAGCAGCCGTGGTGACAGTCAGAGAGTGACCCAAAGGAAAAGCTTTTCTGACCTCTCCGGAACTGTTTTTCCACGGGAATATCGATCTTTGCAACAGGACAGTCCGTTGCTTCAAAAAAAACAGAGACACATGTGATGTGCTCGGGAATGACGCAGAAGCCGTGAATGTGAATACAAAGTGCTTCATTTGCGCAGGCGATTACCGATGCAAGCGGTGTATATTGCCGGAGCGGAGAGGGAGCATCGGGATCGGGCGATTCTGTATCCCAGCAGAAAAGGTAGGTGCCTGCCGTTTGAACGGTACCGAGGATGACACCTGCGGCACTGCCATTGATGTTGTTTGCAAAACGATACTGAAGATCAGTGATATATGTTGTAATGTTCATATGTGAATCCTGAATTCTCCTTGCGTACTTTTAGCCTTGGGCACGTATCTTGCAGAGTGCGGCGCTTGCTGCAGCATCCTTGTCGAGCTCGTATTTTTCATCGTCAATGTACAGCGCAAGGGATGCATGGGTTGAAGAAAAATCGACTCGATAGGATTCTCCGCCGACGGTAAGCGTGTGTCCCTCGATGTCGGCGCAAAACGCACCCATGATGGTTCTTGAGACGCCGTCCTTCGCAATAAAAAGCGTTGCATTACAGCCGTTTACGGACAAAAGAATACTTGTCCTTGCGGACGAGATCGTCCAAACGGTATCGACAAACGCATCGGCGCTCCAGGAAAGGTCCTTTGTTTCCACAAGATAAGAGAACCGCCCGTAGAGCTTATCGTTCAGAAGATCATAGCCGTAGAATATAACGGCATTCTCAAATACATCGACAAGATATGCTTCGGAGTAGGTATCGGTAAGGTAGACATATTCGGTTCCTTTTTCGCTGAGCTTACGGGAAATACAAATGCTGCCGTTGTGGACCAGTGTGCCGTATTCACCGCCGCCGTCGGTAATATTGGCGTTTTTATTGAACATTCCCTTTTTATGATCAAAGAGATCCTGCATCTCGTAGATCCAATGTGTATGCCCGGTCAGCATGATGACATTCTTATATTTGCGCAATAAGCGGCGAAGGCGGACATCGTCCTCTGTTCCTTCAAAAATGGGGAGCGAGTACTGACAGAATCCGTTGCTTGCATCACCGTTTGTGTTGTCGAGAAAGGGATGTGTATAGAAAAAGATCCGTTTGCCTCGATTCTCCTCAAATCGTGCTTCAAACCACGCAAAATCCGCATCGCTGATGTGACGCTTTCCGTCCCAGATCTCGTAGTCGCGCTGGTTGTAAAAAACAAAAATATCATCCCCGACGGAAACGGTAAAATCGTATTCGTTGCCGTCATAATATTTTGCCGTCAGAGGACCGGTATAATGCTTTGATCCGCATCCAACGTCGGCGATATAACGAAAATCGCGCTTTGTGTCATGATTGCCGTTTGTCGTGTAAACATTGATATCGGGATGTGCAAGACAGCATTCATCCAAAAGTGTTTTGTAGCAATCAAACTCATCCCGAGCGCCGCCTGAGGTCAGATCACCGCTGGATGCGATCAGAGAGGCACCGTTTTTACAGAGCAGATCGATCGCGTTCCGGAAGCGGAACGTTTTCTGAGCAAGCTCACGGATCTCCTCCTCGTCTGTGCTTTTTGGGCTGTTTAAGTGAATATCGGAGATCGAGCCGAAGGTATACTGTTTCTTTCCCCTGCAAAACTGCTTGTGTTTGGGAATACGGTATACCTCTATTGGTTGCGGCTCACCTTCCCGCATGAGAAGCAGACGGGTTACGCCCTCCGGAATGACTGTATAGGTGTGCACCGTCAAAGAGACGGGCCCCTTTTTTGCAACATCATTGACAGCAAGCGGCAAAAAGCGGGAAAACAGCGTACCGAAGACAGGCAGAGGCTCTTCCTTCGGTGCATCGGAGTCCCAACAGAGCGAATAGCGTCCGGGTTCTTTTGCGATATATTCAATGCATCCGGCGGCGCTTGCGTTTCTTTGATTGGAAAAATAATATTTGATCACGGAATGGTTCCTCGTTTTCGTTTTTTTTATTCTATCATATGTAAGAGAAAAAGTCAACAATTTTCGCCATTTGCGAAATCCCCCTGCGCAAGCTCCATATCGGTTTTCGGATGTGCTGCGGTGGGAAAAGCAAAGAAGGTATTGACAAGTGTCGGAAAATGCGGTAAAGTAATATATTATACCAATGTGTGCTGCTTTTTGTCACATGCGGCAGTACCGTCAATGAAAAGGAGAATGCTATGTCAAAGCCGTCCTATCAGAATTTTCTTTCCGTATTGGAGCACAAAGAAGCGGCGCGGCCGACGTTGTTTGAACCGTTTATCGATCCCTTTCTTGCAGAGCAGCTGATCTGGCGGCGCGGTCCGCAGCTTTGGGATACCCCCGAGCACTATGTAAAAACGATGATCTCTTTGCGTGAGCGTACACAGGCAGATGTTGTTATTCTGGATGCACGCGGTTATAGTATCCCGTCCCTTGTTCGTCTCCTGTCAACAGTAGAGCATGACCTTCCACAAACATCCCGTGCGGTCATTTTGTGCGAGGATATGCGCTGTGTCAAAGAGGCGGTCCGCTCCGATGCCGTTTGTGCGATCGGTATTTACGGACAGACATATCCCACGGACGATCTTCCGTTCATCCGTATGGACAGAACTGCAGAAGAGGCGGTCATTGAGGGATCTCTCGGTTGGTATGCCCCAGCGTCTGCCGAGACATATTACAATGCGTATTGCGGCAGACTGACCATTTGCGGCGGACTTGGTGCGGATGCAGTCGCATCGGCGGAACCGATCTCGATCCATCAAAGGATACAGTCTCTGGTCAATCAAACACAGAATCTTGGGTATATGATCGGCTCAGGCGGAACGGTGCCTGCAAGCTCCTATCTGTCCCTGATATCGATGCTTGGGATCTATATTCGTAATCATTGACAAGTTGCGATAAAAATTTACAGTTTTTTGATATCAATGTCAAAGCTTTGGGTATAATTATAGATTGAAACGTATTTGAAATGCTGCGGAAAGGAAAGGAGCCTCTGCTCTTGCAAGGTGGGAACATATGAATTTATCTGCCGTTAACCGATCGCTCACGCTTTTGATGAGACTGTTTGATCCGTCCCGTGCAACACAACCCTTTCTTGCACCGCAAAAAGGAAAGCCCGCATTTTCTCCGACCGTATCCTCTGCGCCGCTTCCGCGTGCAACACCGGAGCAGATGGGGGTCGATTCGGCACGTATTGCAGAATTTTTATATGCTCTGAGCAGGGATCCGCTTCTTCGCATGCACTCCGTGACGGTGCTGCGCCACGGAAGTGTGATTTGTGAGGCGGGCTTCGGTGCACAAGACAGAGCCTTGCCGAAATACACCTTTTCGGAATGTAAAACGCTTGTTGCGCTCGCCATAGGTATTCTCTGTGACAGGGGACTCCTTTCCGAGGATGATCGGATTGTCGATCTGTTTTCCGACCGTATCAATCCCGTCCAAAAGCTTCGCCTTTCCGAACTGACAGTGGCGCATCTGCTTTCGATGCGGTCGGGTGTCGTTTTTAATGAGCTGGAATCGCAGACGGATGAGGATTGGGTCAAGTGCTTTTTGAATTCGTCGCTTTCCGCCGAGCCCGGCAAGACCTTCCACTACAACAGCATGAATTCCTATCTTCTTTCTGCCATCGTCTGCAGAAAAACAAATATGACACTCAGTGCCTTTCTGCAGCAGAATCTGTTTGACGCGCTCGATATCCGAAATTATCATTGGGATACCTGCCCTGCAGGGATTGAGATCGGCGGATGGGGACTATATATGGCGCAGGAAGATATGGCAAAGCTCGGTCTTCTTGTTTTACAGGGCGGCAGATACGGCGGCAGACAGCTGATCAGTGAAGCATTCATTCGCAGAGCAACCGACATTCAGACAGTGACCCCCGCAGAAACGGGACGTTATGATTACGGTTATCAGATGTGGACAGCCAAGGAGCCGCGTGCATTTTTGTTCAATGGCGTTTTCGGTCAGAATGTGCTTGGTTTTCCCGACAGCGATATTCTGGTCGTATCGAATGCGGGCAATGACGAGCTGTTCCAGCAAAGTCCGTACTATGATACCGTAACGAATGCGTTCGGTGATCCGACGAGCTTTTCCGATCAGCCGCTTCCTCACAATCCCGTATCGCAGGCGTATCTTTCGCTTGCGGTAACAGAGATCGGGGAACATAGTGATACAGCACTGCGGACAGCGGCAGAGGCGTATCAAAGGGCACAGCAAGCGATGTCCCTGTGTACACAGGATGAAGCCCCCGAAAAGGAGCTGCCGTCTGTTTTTTCAAAATTCTTCTCTGCTTTGGGATGGCGCGGACACCGAGGCAGCGCAAAGACAACTGCTATACCGGTCTCCGCAACACAAAAGGGGGACGGACGGAGTGCGCACGCGCAGCCTCAGTGCAGCAGATTGGATGCTGCAGCCTCGCTGTTCTTAGACAAGGAATTTTGTGCGGCGGAGGATGAGGCAACGGCCTCGGTTGGCTTGCTTCCCGTGGTAATGCAGGCCGTGCAGGGCAATTACACAAGGGGCTTCGTTTCCATTTCCTTTGAGAAAACGGTGGACAACGGCGAGGAATGTATGCTTGTTACCTACCGTGAAAATGACGATACCCATGTGTTTTGTGCAGGGGTACACCGCAGTATGCGTACACTTTTGTATTTCCATGGCACTCCCTTTTGGGTTGCAGCGCGCTGTACATTTCCGACGGATGAGGACGGCCGTCCCGTTTGCAAGCTCGAGTGCGCATTCTTGGAAACACCGTGCACGAAAACGGTCAAGCTCTTTCTTTGTGCAGACGGCAGCGTGATCCTCCGTCAGGATGAAAAGCCCGGAGACAGCCTCGTATGCCGTGCCGTTCTGTCACAAAAGAAGCAGCTGCTGACACAGAAGATCATCGGGCCTGCAATGGAGAAGATCGACAACGAATACCTTGCATACCGTATTCGACGGACATTCTCGCCCTCACTTTTGCTGCGGGAGAAAAAGAAATAAACGAGGAGCGCTGTCTTTTTGCCATTGTGAAATGAAGCTTGGAAATTTACTTTTTCTTTTTAGTATGAAACCGGGAGACACTCTATGAAATTGATCCGTATCTTAAAATTCTTGTACACACCGCCGCATATGCCGTGGAAACCGAAAAACAAGGTGCTCCGTATTGCGATTTCGCTTTGCGGATGGGCGGTACTTTTGCTTCTTCCTCTTTACTGCTTTTTGATGACCGAGTATATCCATTTTGCGAATAAAGCAAAGTTTGCAACGTTTTTGCTTGAACGGCAGCCGGTCGTTTTGTTTGACCTCGGTGTGCTCTATCTGCTGTGGCTGATCGTGTTGTGTGTCTGCAAAAAGGGTTGGCTTGCAACGGCACTGTATGGCGGCCTTTGGGGGGCAGTCTCTGTTGTAAACTATCTGAAATATGCGATGACGGGCGATTATTTTTATCCGTGGGATATGTTTGCACAGACAGGAAACGCAGGCGAGCTTCTGCAGTTTATTACGGTACCGTTTCCTCTGCTGTATATCTGCCTTGTGCTTTTTGTTGCTGTACTTGCAGTGTTGGTATATCTGTCAGGCGCATCCGTTCCGACACGCTGGTTTATTCGGTATCCGATTGCGGTCATTGTGGCAATTTGCTGCCTGATTCCCGTTTCTACACCGAAAAAGATTACATATTTCCTCAATGAGTACTCGCTGTATCTTGAGGATATGGCGCTCCAGACAAGCAACTACCAAAATAACGGATTCGTCGGTGCATTTGTTGTAAACATTCTTTCCTCTAACGTACAGGCTCCCGATGGATATTCGGAGGATGCTGTACAAACACTGATGAGCGGACTTGAGGCGCAGCAGGCATCGGAGTCGTTCTCCGCGCCCGACATCATTCTCGTTTTGAGTGAAAGCTTTTGGGATCCGACAAAGTTACCGAATACGACCTTCTCCGAGGACCCGCTGAAGAATTACAGAGCACTTTGCGCACAGGAGGGGGTCATCTCGGGAAGCTTCTATACCACGGGCTTCGGGGGAGGAACCGTCCGTCCCGAGTTTGAGGTATTGACGGGAATGACAACGGATTATCTGCCGTCGGGAAGTGTACCGTGGCAGTATATTACCAAACCGACAGACAGCTATGTTTCCATCTACAAATCTCTTGGCTACCGTACATTGGCGGTCCATCCATACACATCGAGCTTTTACAGCAGAAAAGCGGCATATCCGATGATCGGCATCGATTCGCTGTATTTTGAGGATGAGCTGTATGCGCTTGGAAGAGAAGGGGCGCTTGAGGTCCATATCGACGGAAAGCAGATTTCCGACCGAACCTTTGCAGAGGCGATTCAATATTACATGGAACAGGATACCAACGGTCCCACCTTCGTTTTCGGTATCAGTATGGAAAACCATCAGCCATACCAGAATAAATACAAGGAGTTCGCCATTACTGTCGAAAATGACGCCTTTGATGAAACTGTCATGGAGTCGGTGATGAACTTTACGCAGGGTGTTTCGCATGCGGATGCGTGTTTGGGCGCGCTTGTCGAGTATGTGCAAAGCCGTGACCGTGATACCATTCTCATTTGGTTTGGCGATCATCTTCCGACACTTGGTTCCGGCTTTGGTGCATATCAGCAGTCCGGTGTGTTGGACGGTGCGGCAACCGATGTTTTCCGTTATCTCTATGCAACGCCGTTTGCGGTATATGCAAACTTTGAGCTGCAGGAAAGTGATATTCTGCGTGTCGGATCGGACAATGAGATCGCATCGTATCATCTGCTCAACGGTGTTGCGGAGTTGATCGGTGCGCCGAAGAGTGCTTACATGGCATATTTGGAGGAGTATTACCACAAGGATCCCAACTATAATGTCCGTCTGCAGAGAGAGGCGCTGGATGCCGCGTATGTGGAGGGACACCGTATGCTGACCTATGATATTGTTGCAGGCGCACGGTATTTGTATCGCAGCAAATAAGCTGTTTTTCTGAAGCTTTGATACATATAAAAAACCGACAGATTCGTATCTGTCGGTTTTCATTAATGCCTTTAGGCAGTTGAGCGCGAAGCGCGAAACAGACAACCACCCGCTATGCGGGTGGGCAACAAAGGTTATACCAAAAAATCTCCTAATGTGGTACAATAAGATGCACAAGTCTATTGCAACACGAAAGGAGAAAGAATGGCAAACCGAACAAATAGTTTGTCCCATACTAAATGGGTTTGTAAGTACCACATAGTGTTTGTACCGAAGTACAGGAGGAAAATCATATACAATCAGTATCGCGCCGAT
>JAFQMO010000099.1 GCA_017414385.1 Clostridia bacterium | reverse complement strand
TTTGCTGAATGGAAAGCATATGCATGATACCGGGGATCAGCTTGTCCTCGGGAATGTATACGTGACCGTTTTGAAAGGCGTTGTAGGTACAAAGATACCGAATGCCTGCCATGACACGAAAGAGAGAGTTTTTCTTGATACCGAGCTCCTTGGCGATTACGTCAGCCTTTTCAAAGCTGACACCCGATACCTCCTCACACAGACGATAGGGGTTTTCTTTGATGATATCAACGGCAGAGCCGCCCCATCGGTTGTAGACACGAACTGCGGTGGAGGGACCAAAATAGTTTTGACAAAACATCATAACGGAACGGATACCGAACTGTTCACGGAAATTGTCAGAGATCTCCTGTGCCTTTTTGGCGGAGATACCGTGGATCTGCGCGAGCCACTCGGGGTGATTCTCGATGACGTCAAAGGTATCCTCGCCGAAGGAATCCACGATCAGCTTGGCTGTTTTGGGACCGATTCCCTTTACGGCACGTGAGGACAGATATTTTAAGATCGTGGAGGCCGTTGCGGGCAGCTTTTTCTCAAAATACGATACCTGAAACTGTCGTCCGAAGCTGGGATGAACGGTCCATTCGCCGATGGCATGGATCGATTCACCGACATTGACATAGGGCATGACGCCGACGATGGTGATATAATCTTCATCCGACAAGGAAAGCTCACAAACGGCATAACCGTTTCCTTCGTTGAAATATATTACACGCTCGATAATGCCATCTACTTCAAGCATTTCCTTCGCGGGCGTATTCTCGGAAAACTGCATACAATGCCTCCTTTCTGCATACTGATTCAGCTGCTGCGATTGGTACTGTGTAATAACCGGTATAACAAAAGGTATACACTGTAAACGATGACAGCAGACAATAATATTTCAAAAACAACCCGGAACATTCTACCGACACCTCTCGCAGTCAGCATATGATTACCGGGTTATTTTTGTTCAATTGACCTAGTTTTAATTATGCAAGTGCCTTCTTGAGTTCGTCAGCAAGATCTGTCTTCTCCCACGGAGCGTCAACATCTTCACGACCCATATGACCGTATGCTGCGAGCTTACGGTAGATCGGACGGCGCAGATCGAAACGGTTGATGATTGCAGCGGGTCTGAGATCAACGAGCTCGGAGATTAATTCAGAGATCTTTTCCTCATCGATCTTTGCTGTGCCGAAGGTATCGATCAAAACGGAAACGGGTTTTGCAACACCGATTGCGTATGCAAGCTCAACCTCACACTGATCGGCAAGACCTGCGGCTACGATATTCTTTGCAACATATCTTGCAGCATATGCAGCGGAACGGTCAACCTTTGTCGGGTCCTTGCCCGAGAACGCGCCGCCGCCGTGACGGGCATAACCACCGTATGTATCAACGATGATCTTTCTGCCGGTCAGACCGGTATCCCCCTGCGGACCGCCGACAACAAAACGGCCGGTGGGGTTGACAAAGATATTTGTATTTTCATCCAAAAATTCCGCGGGGATGATGGGCTTGATAACGTTTTCAATGATGTCTGCACGGATCTGCTCAAGAGACACATCGGGATCATGCTGGGATGAAACGACAATCGCATCGACACGGACAGGAGTTGAGCCTTCATATTCCACGGTGACCTGTGTCTTTCCGTCGGGACGGAGATAAGGCAAAAGGCCGTTCTTTCTGACCTCGGTCAAGCGAAGTGCCAGCTTGTGAGAAAGGGAGATAGGCATAGGCATCAGCTCAGGGGTTTCGTTACAAGCGTAACCGAACATCATACCCTGGTCACCCGCACCGGTATCAAATGCATCCTGCATGGTACCTTCCTTTGCTTCGAGTGCCTTGTCGACACCCATGGCGATATCGGGAGACTGCTCGTGAATGGAGCTGAGAACTGCGCAGGTATCACAGTCAAAACCGTACTTTGCACGGTCATAACCGATCTCGCGGACGGTCTCTCGAACGATGGTCTGATAGTCGAGCACGCCCTTTGTGGTGATCTCACCCATAATACAGATCATACCTGTGGTTGCGAAGGTTTCGCATGCAACGCGGGACATCGGATCCTGTGCAAGCAGATTGTCAAGGATCGCATCAGAGATCTGATCGCATATTTTGTCGGGATGTCCTTCAGTTACGGATTCGGATGTAAAAAGTTTTCTCATGGTCATTGTTCCTCTCTTTTTTTTACGTTGTCGGTCTTGATATTTGCTCATCAGGCTTACAACAGAAAATCCTCGGTAAACGAGCTTACCGAGGATAAAAATGTCGATACGATTCTCATCTCTCGGGAATTGGCACCTTATTACAGACCGATCTGTAACAGGTTGCCGGGCTTCATAGGGCCAGTCCCTCCACCTATCTTGATAAGCAATCATATTATATCACATCTTTGTCGAAATTGCAATAGGCAGTTTGAATAATCTGCGGTTTTTTTTCGGGAACATCCCAATCAAATCGATGAGAATTACGTGCTGCAAGGGAAGTTATAACAGAAAACTCAAAAAACCGAGAACGCCGTACGATATAAGGGTGACGATACCCCCGGCGACCAAAACACCGCCGAGCACGCTGAGCAGCGCTTTCTTTTTGTTCATTTTGATCAAGGCGGCAACCAGTGTGCCTGTCCATGCGCCTGTTCCCGGGAGCGGAATGGCTACAAAGAGAAGGAGTCCCCAAGTTGCGTATTTTGTAACGGCATCCTTGTGTTTGGTTGCTTTTTCCTCGAGAAAGATTGCAAATTTTTTTGTGAATTCAAAATGCTACATCCATTGGAGGCAACGTTCAATGAATATCAAAATCAAAGGCACCGGCAGCATATTTCCAATGGTACAAAGCATATAATTGATCCACCACGGAAGACCGAGCGCTGTACCGACCGGTATGGCACCGCGCAGCTCGATGATAGGCAGCATGGAGATCAGAAAGACATATAAATATTTCATGTTAACTCCTTTGACGTAATTATCTGTCGTTTCAGCAAACATAATTATATCATGGTTTGATGATTCCGTCAATATTGATCTGTGACACCGATATTGTGTCCGATGCATATAATGCGTATGAGAGCTTCGGTCAATTTATTCGGAGGTGTTTGAAGTGGCAATCAAAATCTATATCGATCAGGGACACAATCCAGAAAATCCCAACGCAGGTGCAGAGGCAAACGGTGTAAGAGAACAGGATATTACCTATGCCGTCGGTCAGGCTCTTTATGATCGTTTACGTGCGGATCCGAATTTCGAGGTTCGGCTATCCAGACCGACAGAGGATGTACAGCTTGGAACAAGCAATACAAGCTCGCTTCGTGCACGTGTCAATGATGCAAATGTGTGGGGTGCTGATTATTTTATCAGTTTGCATACCAATGCGTCGGAATCTCCGTCCGCATCGGGAAGTGAAGCCTTTGTTTACAGCCGTTCCTCTCCCGCTTTTCCTCTGGCGGAAGATATTCTGTTGTGGCTGCGGTATTTGACGGGCATCCGAACACGGGGAGTATTTGTCAGGCCGGGACTGTACGTTTTACGCAACACTGCCATGCCGGCAACATTGGTAGAGCTGGGGTTTATCTCCAATCCGGAGGAGAGCGCTTTGATGAATGAGAACCCCGAATTGTTTGCAGAAGGGATTTATCGAGGGATCCTGCAATACTTTGGCCTTTTATAATCATTATAAGATGGTCGAATAAGGACAGATGATGCATCTGTCCTTATTTTGCGTGAGGAATACCGGATTGGACGTGACAGTACGGCCAAATTTTTGTATGAAATATATTGCAATTATATGAAAAATGAGATATAATATAGGTGTCATATGTGATGTTGAATCATTGTTGAACGGATATACGAAAGGAATTGATACAAATGAAAGCTGTAGTTACGGTAACCGGTAAAGACGTTGTCGGTATCATCGCGAAGGTATCGAATGCGTGTGCAGAATATCATGCAAACATTGTCGATATTTCGCAAAGTGTTCTCAGTGAATATTTTGCGATGATCATGGTTGTTGAGATCGATCAGATTGCCATTGATTTTACTGCATTTGTAGATGCAATGGAGGCGCTCGGAAAAGAGAACGGGCTAGTAATTCACACGATACACGAGGATGTTTTCAACGCCATGCATCATATTTAATGCGGGAACGAGGTAATGCTTCATGCTGAATACAAATGATATTTTGGAAACGATTCATATGATCGAGGATGAGAATCTTGATATTCGAACCATCACCATGGGAATCTCGCTCCTTGATTGTGCATCGGATGATGCGGACCGTTTTGCAGATAAGATTTACGATAAGATCACACGCAAGGCGGAGAAGCTTGTGGAGACCGGTGAGGAGATCGAAAAAACGTACGGTATCCCGATTGTCAACAAGCGTGTATCCGTTACGCCGATTGCCATTGCGGGCGGAGCACTTACCGCCGATGGCTTTGTAAAGGCCGCAAAGGCGCTCGACCGTGCTGCGGAGACCGTTGGCATCAATTTCATCGGCGGCTTCAGTGCATTGGTACATAAGGGCTTTACCGTTGGCGACAGAGGTCTGCTTGCAGCAATTCCACAGGCGTTGGCAGAAACAGGAAAGGTCTGTTCCTCTGTTAACGTGGCATCAACCAAGGCCGGTATCAATATGGATGCGGTCGCGATGATGGGGGACATTATTAAGGAAACGGCGTTCTTGACAAAAGATGCAGATTCCATCGGATGTGCGAAGTTTGTCGTATTTACTAATGTGCCGGAGGATAACCCCTTTATGGCGGGTGCCTTCCATGGTGTCGGTGAGCCGGATACGGTTATCAATGTCGGTGTTTCCGGTCCCGGTGTTGTTTCGAGTGCAATCAAGCGTGCCGGAGATTGTGATTTCTCAACGCTTGCCGATATTATCAAAAAGACGGCATTCAAGATCACACGTATGGGCCAGCTCGTTGCCTACGAAGCATCCAAGCGCTTGGATATGCCGTTCGGAATCGTGGACCTGTCTTTGGCACCAACGCCCGCAATCGGTGACTCTGTTGCGCATATTCTTGAGCGTATGGGACTTGAACGGTGCGGTGCGCATGGTACGACGGCAGCTTTGGCTCTGCTCAACGATGCTGTAAAGAAGGGCGGCGTTATGGCGTCCTCTCATGTCGGCGGACTGTCGGGTGCGTTTATTCCCGTATCTGAGGATCAGGGCATGATCGATGCGGTCACATGCGGATCTCTGAGCCTTGAAAAGCTGGAAGCGATGACGGCTGTATGCTCGGTCGGCCTTGATATGATCGCGATTCCCGGAGATACACCTGCCGACGTCATTTGTGGTATCATTGCGGATGAGATCTCGATCGGTGTTGTAAACACAAAGACAACAGCGGTCCGTGTTATCCCTGCATACGGAAAAAAGCCCGGAGACATGGTCAGCTTTGGAGGACTCCTCGGTTATGCGCCTGTGATGAAGATCAACGAAATGTCTCCCGCAGCATTTATTGCGCGCGGCGGACGTATTCCGGCGCCTATTCACAGTCTCAAGAACTGATATCCAAAGAAAATAAACATAGGAGAGAAAAAATTGAAGATCCTACATACTGCCGATTGGCATTTAATGTCTCCGATGGAGCATCATTTGACAGCGGAAAAGGCAGCACAGCGCAGACGGGAGCTCCTGTCGCGTTTTGCGGATATGGTACGGTATGCAAGGGAGCATCAGGTCAGCGCGGTGCTGTTGGCAGGGGACCTATCCGACAGTGGTGCGCTGTCTTTTTCTGTACAGGACTATCTGCTGTCGTTGATCTTTGATGCGGCGGAGGACGGCATATCCTTTTATCTTGTTGCGGGAAATCATGACAGAGATCGGACGGAGGCTGTGGGTGGTGCCTTCACAAGAGGAAGATGCGAAATGCCCCCCAACCTGTTTGTTTTTGATACGCAATGGAAAACCTACACGCTTGCAGAAGGGATTACCATATCCGGAAAAGCGCTATGCGGCACGGAAGAAAGCATTGAGATTCCGTGTATGGATGAGGATGGCTACCACATCGTCATGCTGCACGGTATCCTTCAGGAATATGACGGAGCATTCGGCGGCGCGGATGACCGGATCCCGATGACTGCACTTCAGAATAAAAACATTGATTATTTGGCTCTCGGACATCTGCATACATTCCGTCATGGAAAACTGGACAAGCGGGGGACATACTGTTATCCCGGATGCCCGGAGGGACGCGGCTTTGATGAATGCAGTGACAAGGGCTTCGTGATGCTGCATGTGGATGGCGGCAGTGCAAATGCAGAATTTGTTCCGTTCGCAAAGAGAAGGCTGCACCGTATTTCTCTTGATATTACAGAAATCCCATGTACGATACATGCCTTGGAGCAGGCGCTTACGGGAAAAATTGAGGCATTGCCTCAAGAGGACCTCATACGCGTGACTGTATGCGGAGAGGACGAGCCAGATGCGGTACGTGATTTTGCGTATATGCAAAAAAGACTCGAGGAACGCTTCTTTTTTGCGGAAATACGGGATGAGAGGACCGTAAAGATCGATATCGAGACATTCCGACACGATGTATCGCTTCGGGGAGAATTTGTACGGCGGGTCCTTTCGGCGGGATTGTCGGATAAGGAGACGCAACAGGTCCTGCGCTGCGGTCTTGCGGCGCTAAAGGGAGAGCTGCAGGATGTTTGAGACTGTATGCGGCCTGCAGGAAAATTTGAAACATATGAAAAGGGGGTGACCGTCAGTGAAGCTGATATCCTGCTACATTGAAAATTTCGGGTGTCTGCATGCATATCGGATGCACTTTCATGAGGGCATGAATGTTTTATGTGAAGATAACGGCTTTGGAAAAACGACACTTGCGGCATTTATCAAGGCAATGCTGTACGGTCTTCCTGTAAGTAAAAAGGCCGATCTGAACGAAAACGAGCGAAAAAAATATACGCCGTGGAATCCGGAGCTTGGAAATTTCGGCGGAATGATCGA
>JAFQMO010000098.1 GCA_017414385.1 Clostridia bacterium | reverse complement strand
GGTACTGTTGCGGTTTCCTTGCATATACGTGTAATGAACCTTGTTTTCCGCAAAAAGACGGATATTGTCATAGAGGACATAGAGGTTGGGATTTATCATGTTATACATGGAGTAGCTGGTGGTATAATCCCAAATGGCGATCTGATTGCTGATCGAGGACCATGCTTTGATCAATTCCGTGAAGGTTGTTCCCTCGGGAATGTAGGACAAATAATCATCTGAGTATTGATATTCTGCCAATGGGTGCGTGTGACAGCATTCTATACTGGTCAGCTGAACCATGACATTGTCAGCGGGAACAATACCGCCCTTCGGGGGCATCGTTGTTTCATTATAGGCAAATGTGTGGATGATGATATCGGGGTAAAGGACTGCCAGCTCGTTTGCGATCCGATTGACAAACTTCAGATAATGACCGGAATAACCGTATTGAGAGATCGATTCCGCGCATGCTGTACAGCGACAGAATACGCGATTGTCTGTTTGAGATACGGAAACATAGTCTGTATTTGGGTGTGCCTCGATGTGTCTAAGGAGATTCTTCAGTACTGTCTGATAGGCATTCTCATCGTTCAGACAGGGATCTCCGCCGACGGATCCTCCGTCGCCGGTCTCCGCAAGACCTGCAAGTGTGTGAGCGCTCCCTGTCGCCCAAATTGTACGATGGAAGTTTAATTTCCGCTTATCGCGGACAGCTCCATCGTTAATATCATACCAAGAGGTGGATCTTGTTGCGATGACGGGTATCTGTGTGTCCTCGCATACAAGAAGACCGATGCTTTCGTTCTGCGGTACCCGCTCAAAATTATATGTATAAAATCGGCATCCGAGATGTTCCTCAAGGAAGGTATATGCACTGTAAAGAGTGCCGACATCTTCTCCTCCGACAAGGAAGATCCTTCCCTCGTTGATGTCGATCATAAAGCCCTCTTTGCCAAGCGATTCCCGATCAAACTGACTGTCGGACTCGCGGTTCGTCTTACCGACGATGATCTCATTTTCGGCGGGCGCTTCCGCGTCTGAAACAATGGGAAGCTCTGCACCCGAGATCTGCTTGATATAGCTTTGCAGCTCTGTGGTTGCGGTGATCTCTGTGGGGGATGCATCCTCTGCGTGGACGATGACATATGCAGATGTGCCGTTTTCCACAAGATAGAAATCGGGAACAAAGGGCTCTTCTGTTACGACCTCCGTATCGGAGGTGACAGGGCTGGTGCTTTGGTCGGTTTCTCCGTCATTCTTGACCGAGGTGTTATCCTTGCAGGAAGCAAATATGGGGAGCATGATGCATACAAGCACGAAAAGACAAAGCAGCTTTGATTTCATCATCGTTTTCTCTCTTTCTTTTGATTATGGATCGAAAGATTTTTTTTGCAGTGTTTTGATAGATCTTATCTTTCCAGCTCTGCCAAAATTTGCGGCAGCCGCTGTGTGACCTCATCGGTGCGGAGACGGTCTTCGGCATATGCACGGCGGAGCAGTTCTCCCGGAATATAGGGGTCATATTTTTCAAAAACGGGCATCTCGGCACCGGATACCAGAGAAAGTCTGTCAATTCCCTCTTGTGCAAGATGGGTACACAGGCCGCGCATAAGCGTATATGCAGAGCAGCTGTCCATTTTGAATGTCATATAATAGCAGCCCTCAAATTCAATGGAGGTGATACCGTATTCCTTTGCGTGCTGTGCAATATATTTGCGCAGCGTACGGAAGGAGCGTGTACCGAGCCACGGAAACAGACACCACGTCATACCGCCGAGCGACAGAAGGGAGCATTTATCCATACCTGCATTCTTTGCAACACGGCGGGCATTGGCAAGCCGCTGCTTCGCGTTTGGCTTCAGATACGGATATTCTTTTTCTCCGCAGAGGACCTGCCGCATTTTTTCAACGATTCTTGTGTTGACCTCGCCGTAATCACCCGGCCAGGAAACCTCCATTTTTCCCTTGACCTGCTTGACATAAACGTGCTTTCGCGCAATATCAAGCTCCTCGACCTCCCATACGTGTCCCGCAAGTGCGAATCGGTCGCCGACCGGCGGAGGAGAGGTGATGGTCCCGATCTCGTCGGATCCGCATCTGACAGAATAATCGACGTCCTGATCCTTGAATACGGCATAAAAGCGGAAATTATTGGTCAGTTTTTCGCCCCTTAGCCCGATGATCAGCGTTTTTTCTTCTGTCATTTCCAAAAATTCATTTTTGATCATGGATAAGAGCAGCGTGCGGTAATCCTCTTTTGTTGTCTTGGCAAACGGCGGCAGGGAAAGCACTCTTTGCGCAAGCGCCTGCGGTGTCAACTCGCCTGAGGATGCAAGGATACTCAGCGTTTGCTGGAACAGAAGCGAGAAGGGCATGGCCTTGATGGAGGGAGGCTCGATAAAATGATCCTCCAAATACAGCTGTACGATCGCGATCCCCCGGATCAGTTCCCACGGGATCAGCTGCGGGAGCGGCGTTTCAGGCGTCGGGTTTTCCTCGCGATAGACCATCATCATCTCAGGTGGTGCACCGCGCCGTCCGGAACGGCCGATCCGCTGAAGCAGGCTGGAAACGGTATAGGGAGCAGAGGACTGCACAACACGCTCAAGCCGTCCGATGTCGATACCAAGCTCCAGTGTTACCGTTGCGCAGGTGACGGTATGTGTTTCCTCATCCTTCATTTTCGCCTCTGCCTCTTCTCTGATCGATGCGGAGAGATTTCCGTGGTGGATCATAAAAATGTCAGGCTCTCCGCGGTGCTCTGCGATCTGACGCATGGTTGCTGTGATATATTCCGTTTCTTCTCTGGAATTGGAGAAGATCAGGCATTTTTTATCCTTGACACAATCATACATATATTCAAAGCCTGCATCCAACATGGCACGCGGGTTTGGCTTCTCGGGATGGTTGACGGCATTCGTTGTCTGATCGTTTTGGTCATTTTGAATATAGAAATGCTCCATGCCGAGTCTCCAGCGCTGCTTTTGCTCGACGGGAACCGGTGCGTCCGTTTCTCTTCCGCTTCCGCCCTCGAGCCATTTTTTTGCTGCGGTCAGGTCGCCGACGGTTGCGGACAATCCGATCCTGCGCGGATGGTGTCCGATCAGATGCCCCAGACGGCAGAGCTGACAGATGATCTGATTTCCGCGGTCTGTTCCCGTCAGGATATGGATCTCGTCGATGATCACATACCGCAGATCGGAGAACAGACGGATGATATCGTTGGAACGGTTCATCAGCATGGATTCCAGTGACTCGGGAGTGATCTGAAGAATTCCCTCGGGCTTTTGCAGCAGCTTGTTTTTATGGGATGCGGCTACATCGCCGTGCCAATGTGTGACAGGGATGCCCGATAGGTCGAGCAGCTCCTCCATGCGGAAAAACTGATCGTTGATCAGGCTTTTTAGGGGGGCGATATACAGTGCTCCCACAGATGCCGCAGGGTTTTCCCAAAGCTGTGAAAGAACGGGGAAAAAGGCAGCCTCCGTTTTTCCGGATGCCGTTGCACTTGTCAGAAGCAGATTGTGATCGGTATCAAAGAGGACCTTTGCCGCCTGCATCTGGATGCCGCGAAGATCTGTCCATTGGTTGCGGTAAATAAAATCCTGAATAAACGGAGCGAATCTATAAAAAACGGAATTGCCGTTCTCCGCTTCCGGGATATCCCTTTGCATTGACTTTTGCTCTTCCATACAGCTTTCCCCCTTTCCGTGAGATCCTTTGGATCTGTTGCCCTTTATTGTATCATAATTACAAAAAATATGCAAGCCCCTTGCTTGCAAAAACCAAAATGCCCATCCACAGTTTCCTGTGAATGGGCATTTACTTTGGAGCTGGTAACCAGAATCGAACTGGTGACCTCATCCTTACCAAGGATGTGCTCTACCGACTGAGCCATACCAGCAAGTGCTGCAGAACACAGCATGGCGACCCGGATGGGGCTCGAACCCACGACCTCTAGCGTGACAGGCTAGCGTTCTAACCAACTGAACTACCGGGCCATCTTGTGTTCTTCGATGGCGAAAGGACATCTCGTCTCGCAAGGCATCCGAGGATCACCTCAGCACGTCACTTATTATACCATATAAAAATACGTTTGTCAACATTTTTTTTGATTTTTTCAAAAAACTCCGTATACGGGCTTTGGTACGGTCCTGCGTTTCTGTACTTGTATCAATATGAACGGAAGTTTTTTTGTATCTCTTGCAAAGATTGTCGATCTGTGATACAATAATAGCATCACCGTGTTTATGCGGAATTATGTATGGATGGAGGAATCTGCAGATGAAGCGTATCTTTGCTGCGATTGGAAAGGCGTTTTTATATACGGCACTCTTTCTCGTTGTTCAGTTCACTGTGACTTTTTTCACAGCGCTTGCCGATGGGATCGTTTCGGCGGTCATGTCAATTGTGACGGACACGCCGATGGAGGAAAGTGCTGTGATGAAAAACCTCGTCAGTATCGTCACGATCCTTTCTGCGATCATTTTAACTGTGTTCCTTGTGATCTTTTTCCGTGTTCGGAAAAAGCGTCTTTGCCGCGAGATCGGATTTCACCGTCTGAAGCCGTTTTGGACTGCCTTCACGGGGACGGTCTCCCTTGGCTTTGGATTTGGTATTCTCGCAACGTTTCTGATCTCTTATCTTCCTGTTCCACAGGATCTGATGGATTCTTACTCGGAGCAGATGCTCCTTTTGGAGGGCTCATCCCCTTTCTGGATGTTCCTTGCAACGGTGATTGCCGCACCGATCGCTGAGGAGATCATTTTCCGCGGGTTGGTCTACACCCGTCTAAAGCGCGGAATGCCCATCTTTGTCGCCGCACTGATCTCCGCTGTTGTCTTCGGACTTCTGCACGGAAGCGTGGTTCATTTGATCTATACGATCCCGATGGGGCTCCTTTTGTGTTTGTGCTATGAGAAATACCGTTCTCTTTGTGCATCCGTTCTGGTCCATATGTTCTTTAACATTGCGGGAACGCTGATCGTTTACTATGATGCATCTCCCTTGCTTTATGTACTTCCTGTGATCGGCGGATATCTTTCCGTTATCGGGCTTCTTTCCATACGCTGGTATCGAAAGGCACAGAAAAATGCATAACAAAAGCCGTTGTCTGCAATCCTTTGCCGGACAACGGCTTTCTTTTTATACGGAAGCTTTGCTTGCTGTCTTTCCTGCGATCATCGATCCTATGAGGCAGCATGCGGAAATGAGCGCTGCAGAGATTACCCAATATAACAGGAGCGTGGGAATGAGCGATCCGTGAAAGACGGAGAGGGGGAGCTGCTCTGCAAGCGGCGGAAAAACACGGCGGTATGTTGCATACGGCAGAATACAGGTGCCGAAAACCACACCGATCATGGAAAAGACTGCGGCCGAGAAAAGGAATTCCCGAATCCACTTTTTTCGATAGGGAATGGCGGAGAAGAACAGCACCGTCAAAACAGCGGATGCTGTAAATAAGACGGCTGCAGTCGTCCACTGCGAACGGCGCTCACTTAAAACGAGGGAATTCAATGTACGCTCTCCTTCTGTTTGTCCGCGAAGGGTGACCCTGATATGTGGATCAACGAATGCGATATACGCATTGGAGAGCAAAAGGAGCTGCTGCTCCATTTCCGTACAGGTCTCTCCCATTTCTGCAAGGGCAAGCTGTTCGGTCTGAAGTGCGGCTTTGACAGAGTTGCGTTCTCTGTATGCACTATGCAGTACCTCAGTGAGCGTATCGATCTCCTTTTGGTGCAGTGCATATCCCTCTTCTGCGCGTTCGCGTCTGGGGATCAGTGTTACTTGATTGATGCAGTAATACTCGTTGATTTCCATTTGCGCAATAAACTCCTGCTTTTCCGTTTGCAGGGCATTCATTTCATCAAACAGGAGATTCTCCGTTTCGACGATCTTCAGTGTGGCAACATCGAGCTGGTTTTCCAGCTCCTGCACACGGATCTCCTGTGCGGTGATCTGCTTCTGTAGCGTACGGAGCTCGTCGGAGCGCAGACGGACGGTTTCAATGAGATCGTTATATGCATCAAGGTTGTTTTGATCCTGCTTCATATTGACGCGCTCTGTGAGTGATTCCGTCAGCTTTTGTGCGGAAAGCATCTCAACGGTGCTGTTCAGATCCAGCAGTGCGAGCTCACATACGGCGTTGTTTTGTGTATAGGATGCCTGATCTGTGGTATAGATCATCGCGGCAGGGTCTGTTGTGGTATCGGCCAAGCCTGTATAACTAACACGGACGGTCACATCCCGGTCGTATATGTCTAAGATCCCGTGTAGATTTTCACCGATACCGACAACGGTCAGCGGGGTTTCGTTTTCTTCAAAGGAAACGGTACTGCCGATGACAGCAAAGCTCTGTGAGAGTGTTCCGACGGAAACGATCACACACTCGTTTTCGTTTTGCGGCAATCTTCCCTCTCTCAAGGATATCGATTTGGAAAGCGCACTCTGCGGCATACCGACAGCAAGAATGGGAAGTCCGCTGCGATCGGTGGTGATGAGCGTGGTGATAAGTGTAAGATCACCATATTCCTCAAGTGCGCTGCGTGCATCGTCCGAAAACCGGGATGGCTGCAGGGTGAACGGGCTGATGATGACATCGGGGGAGGAAAGCGGTGCCTTTGATGCAAGAGCCTCTACGGTCTTGTCCATATGTACGGGAATTGCACCGCCAAGCGAAAGAAATGCGGCTGAGATAACCGTGCAGAACAGAAGACAGAAGCAGACAGAGATTCGATATGTTTGGAAAAATGAACGGATAACGTTGATCATAATCGATTCCTTATCAAATAAATGATGGTATGATATATTATTATTATACTATATTTTGCTTTGCTTGTCATCTGTTTTTTGAAATCTTTTCAAAAAAACACGGAAAACTGTCGTTGTTTCCCTTGAAAAATGGGATTTTTTTCATGAATGAAAGAAAATTCGAAATTTTTTTGCCATATATATTGTAATTCTTGCCGGGAAATGGTAAAATAGTAATGAAAATAAGTAAGTACTGAACTATATGAAAGGACCCTATCGGTATGAAAAATGTTTTTGAACAAATTACGGCAGATGCAGCGTCGGCGGTTTCGGAGTTGATCGAAAGAGCGGCGCTTAAGGAGGGACAGCTTCTTGTGGTTGGCTGTTCTTCGTCGGAGGTCGCAGGAGGCCTGATCGGACATGATTCCAGTGTCCCTTGTGCGCAGGCAGTCTATCGCGGAATTGCGCCGATCCTCAAAGAGAGGGGAATTGCTCTTTGTGTACAGTGCTGTGAGCATCTCAACCGTGCGATCATCATGGAACGTGCGGCAGCAGAGGCTTACGGATATGAGATCGTCGCCGTGGTACCGCAGCCGAAGGCGGGAGGCTCCTTTGCAACTGTTGCTTATGCAAATATGACAGATCCCGTGGCCGTTGAGGAGATCTCTGCACACGCAGGTATCGATATCGGCGGAACACTGATCGGTATGCATCTCCGCCGTGTCGCAGTACCCCTCCGTTTGACAACAGAAAAGATCGGTGAGGCGCGGATCCTCTGTGCCTATACAAGACCGAAATATATCGGCGGATGCCGCGCCTTTTATGAATGGGATTCTTCAAA
Source organism: Clostridia bacterium (assembly GCA_017414385.1). Lineage (GTDB taxonomy): Bacteria > Bacillota > Clostridia > Oscillospirales > CAG-272 > RGIG3925. Next base: position 6,336 of record JAFQMO010000098.1, on the reverse strand, counting down.
GGAGGATTTGTATCGGGTATGAGATTGCGGCACATACCAAACGGTATGATTGCTATTGGATCACATCAATTATGTTTTGAAAGGAAGGGAAAGACCTATGATGATGGGACCGCCCCCCCGTGATAATCGGGACAAATGGAAGGACCCGCTGCCGACGAAGGTCAGTGAGGTGCCGGGATATTTGAAGAAGGTGATCGGAGGAACGGCGCACAGGCTCCTGTACGTCTTCCGTATCGTATGGCAGACAAAGCATTGGATCTTGTTTGTCATGCTGTTTATGACACTGTACGACGGTATCACACCGGTCATCGGATCGCTGATCGGTGCAGCGCTGCTCAATGGATTGGCAGAGGCCATAACGCAAAAGACACTTGATGGATTTTATACGTATCTGTTCCTGCAGTTCGGTTTTTGGATCGTCAACAGCATCATTCGCAACGTGCACAGTATTTTGAACCGTATCTCAAACGAACACGTGACGAACAACATCAAGGTCAAGATTATGAACAAGGCAAAGGATGTCGATCTCGCATCCTTTGACAATCCCGAGTTTTACGAACGCTTGGAAAATGCGAACAGAGAGGCGGGCTCCCGTCCGATCTCCATGCTTCAGAACCTGTTCTCCATTTTTTCCACGCTGCTGTCCGTGACGATCTATATTGTCAGTATGGTACGGATCCTGCCGGTTGCTCCGATCCTTATCATCTTGGTTTCCATTCCTTCAGCAATCGTCAACTTTATTTATCGCCGCAAGAACTTTAACTATGTACGCCGCCGTTCCATTGACCGCCGCGAGATGAATTATTATTCGAATCTGCTGGTCAATAAGGATATGGTCAAGGAGGTCCGTCTGTTCGGTCTTTCCAATCGGTTCATTGATTCCTACAATACCGTATTCCGCCGTTATTTTGCCGGACTGAAGAAGCTCATCTTTGCAGAGGGCTTCTGGCAGGTATTCTTCATGCTGCTGTCCACGGGTGTGAACTGTCTGCTCTATATTTTTATCGCGAAAAATATCATTTACGGTGACGGACAGATCGGTGACTTCTCCTTCTACACGGCGGCACTCAGCTCTATTGCGGGCGGTGTCAGCGGTTTGATTTCTACCTCGGCGAGCATTTACGAGGGCACGCTGTTCATCGACAATCTGATCCTGTTCATGAACGAAAAGAAAACGATTGTTCCGCTGCTTTCTGCTCCCGACGAGGCGGGCACCTCTGTTGTATTGGAGCCGCTTCATGTGCGCCGTCACTGCGGACACGAGATCGTATTTGATCATGTATGCTTCCGTTATCCCGGCATGGATCGGGATGTTCTGCATGATATCTGTCTGACATTTTCTCCCGGCGATACCTGTGTGCTTGTCGGCTTGAACGGTGCCGGCAAGACCACACTGATCAAGCTTCTGACACGCTTGTATGACCCGACCTCCGGTGTGATCTATCTGGACGGCGAGGACATCCGCCGCTACGATGTGGAGGAGCTTTACAAGATGTTCGGTATCATCTTCCAGGACTTCGGCAAGTATGCGTTCACCATTACCGAAAATATTGCGTTTGGTGATATTGAGCGGCCGCTTGATATGGATGAGGTTCGTCAGTCTGCGGTTCGTGCGGATGCGGACACATTCATTTCCGCGATGCCCGATGCGTATGCAACACCGCTTCAGCGAATCTTTTCCGATGAGGGCAAGGAGCTTTCCATCGGTCAATGGCAGAAGCTGTCTGTGGCACGTGCCTTTTACTCCGATTCGGACTTTTTGATTTTGGATGAACCGACTGCCTCTTTGGATGCGATCGCAGAGCAGGAGATCTTCCGTCAGTTTGACGAGCTTCGCCGTGATAAGACCACGCTGTTCGTATCCCACAGACTTTCCAGCGCCACGGTTGCAAACAAGATCATCGTCATTGAAAACGGTCATGTGATCGAGCAGGGCAACCACGCTGAGCTGATGCGTCTGAGAGGCAAATACTATACACTGTTTACAACGCAGGCAAAGCGTTACATATCGACTGCAGAGGAAGGACTCATTGACGCGAATGACATGGAGAGACCTGCTCTGTCTACACAAAGACTTGCACCGATGAGCGGTGAAGGTATGCCGCACGGAGCACACCCGCCGCATGCGGGACATCCCCCCATGCCGCCTGTCCGCGGATAAGAGGACTGGTCTTCCGTTCAAAAAAGACATAATCCAAAAGATATGCCCGTGGGCGTCTTTTTCAAGACACCCGCGGGCACATTGTTTTGCTGCCGAAGTTCTTTGAAAATACGGTCAGATCGCTTCAATGACGATGTGATCGCCGTGTATGGGACGGATCCAGCCCCAATGGGAATCGCCGGAGCAGTATCCTTCCACCTCCGTCGGTACACCGTTTACAATGACGCGCTTGGGGGCCGCTTCGGCAAACGGACCGATACGCACGTGCAGATCCGTTTCTCTTGAGAGACGGATCTCCATTTTGTAACCGTCATCGCGGAGGACCGTATATTCAACGGTCCCTCTCTGTCCTTCAAGAATGACAGGGTAGTCCGAGATTCGGATCTTCGTCCATCCCAAAGGGAAACGGGGGACGAGATGGAGCTCATTTACACGGTTATCGTCAACGCCGAGCATCAGACGTGCCGCCTTTACGGAATCGGCGACGTGGCTGTCCTGTCCTGTATATCCGCAGACGGGTACATAGTATTTACCGTTTGGATGTGTGACGACACCCTCGGGCACAATGAAGCCTTCCATTTTGGGGAAATAACAGTGTGTGAATATCAGGTGCAGGAGTTTTTCCGCATCCTCCATCCGGTCAAGCAGCAAAGCAGACTGCGCCGCAAAGCCTTGTCCGTACCCGTACATCCGTAAAAAATCATAGTGCTTGTTCCGCATTAGGTAACGGTAGGTATTTTGGTCGATTTCAAGGAATTTCCGATCAAAGCCGTCCTGATAGTCATCAAGGGGAGTATAGGTGATGCCGTCAGTGGAGAGCTGGAGATGGACAAGCTTATGCATATGGTCCTGCCAGTCGCAGTTCCCCTCTGTATGCCAGATGTCTCCGTATTTGCTCGGTTCTGTGAGATGCTCAAGCATACCGCTTGCAAGTCTTTCGACAATTGCATGCCATTCCGCAGCCTCTTTGTCCATATGAAGCTGCTTTGCCATTGCAATGCTGAGCCGCAGTCCGTGCAGACAGTTTCCTGTAGAGTAGGTATCATATGCACCGTGTGCACATTCGCTCTCGGTGAAAAGAATATCTTTCCGTGTGCCGGGGAAGTACTCGTCGGTATCCAGCTGCCATTTGATCCAGTCGCATGCCGCTTTTGTGGCATTCCAATGCTTTTCGTTCCACTGTCTGTCTCTTCCGAGCCAATGCCACACCATCGCACGTCCCCACATACAGATACCGTGACCGTCGTTTTCCCGGTTTCCTCTTTCTTCGGTATTTCCGACCTGTCTGGTTGTATAACCCTCGGACTCAAAGGTTCCGACGATCCGATTCCAGTGCGGCGGGTTGGCATAACGGAACAGTGCATCATCCAGCCAGTCAATATACGCCTCTGTGCACTTATCGTATCCGAATGCCACCGATTCACGCAGTAGCTCTCCGACACCTCGTCCCCATGCTTCGCCGCATCCCGGGAGGTCCATTGCCTCATGTGTCTGATATTTCTGCAGAAAATCCTCGATGCCTTGATAGATCGGCTTTTCGAAGGGGACGATCAGTCCGATGCCACTCATATACTGTGTTGTTCTGTAACGCGCAGTAGATGATGCGCATCCCGTTCCCGAGGTTGCAATATGCGCGGCACATTCCGGCGCGTTGTAATACAGGAATGTCGCTGCCAAATAGGCATCCTGTGCATCGCCGAACTCGTATCTCGGACCGAAATAACCGTTTGGTATTTTGGCTTCCGTCAGATGCGGGAGCTCGTCGACGTAGGAATAAAAGACGTGCTTCAGATCTTCGATCGCCTGACGGTTTTGTTCGCTTGATACATCATCGAGACGGTTTTCCGTGAGTCTTCCCTCGGAGGATGCGATCGACGGCAAGGACCGCAGTACGCAGGACTCATTGGTTTTGACGGTGATTGCAGAAACGGTCACGATGCCGTGCTTTTCCTCGCTTGGGAGAATTTGTACGGAATGCAGCTTTTTGCCGCCCAGCTGAAGGGTAAAGAGGTATCTTTCGTTGGTTTCCTCTCCCATGCGGCGAATTCCGTCATCGAGACGGATCGAGCGCTGTACGGTTTCTCTGTCGGCTTCAATACCGCCGAACAACCGGTCATCCTCCTCACGCATATCGGCGGCAGTCTCCTTGAACTGCTGATCCCATACGACATCCCACGGGGTACCGTACCAGACGTTATATCCCAGGATCAGGGGAACGGTCGTTGTCTCGCCATCTGTAAACACAAGACGGATGGAGCCGAGATTATCTCCGATAAAATGATGGAAGCTGTAATCACCGGTCGGTGTGTACCATGAGCCGTTTGAAATGTCATAACAGTGTGTCATGCCGAGGAAATAGACGGAATCGACCTCGACGTCTCCTACGAGGATCGCCTCCTCCCAATCGGACATCTGCCATCTGGGCTTTGGCTTTCTGAGCCATCTGCCGTAACCCCAGAGGACTCTGCGTTCTCCATGATGCACAGAATAGAAGGGAACGCCTCTGACAACTGTGAGCTCACCCTGTTCTTTGTTTAAGATCGGCAATGCATAATACTCGGAATGTGCCTCAAGATCCGGGGCTTCGATGACTGTGCTGTTGAAAAAATGGGTATCACGGACATAGGCAGAGAGCATCAGAGGACCGCCCTCATGTCTGAATGCCGTGCTTGCGACGGAAACGGCTTCGCTGCCTTTTTTCTCAAAGGTCAGATTGTGCCGCTGTCCGTTGATCTCAATGGGATAACAAAGCTCATTGAAGAAGCACGCCATGTAAGGTAAGTGATCGTGGTCATGCCTGTAGGTGATATTCAGTCGGTACTCGCCGCGCGGCAGAACCAGCGACTGATAAAATAAATTTCCCTTTTTGGGCGGAACGGGCTGACTGACGATCAGTCCTTTGGTCGGAGCATCACTCCATATCCAGTTTCCCGAAATATCAATGTTCATAAACAGCACCTCCCTTATTTTGTTTTTTTATTCGATTGTCTGCGCAGCGCGCGGCGTTCAGAATACATAGGATACTGACACCGACGTCACCGAAAACAGCACTCCACATTCCCGTGATGCCAAGTGCGCCGAGCAAAAGGATCAGACATTTGACGGTCAGGGCAAAGAAAATGTTCTGCTTTGCAATACGTACGGTCTTTTTTGCGATCTGAATGGCGCTCGCCGCCTGCACGGGCGAATCGTTCATGATGACCACGTCTGCTGCATCCATAGCGGCATCTGTTCCGAGTGCGCCCATGGCACATCCGACGTCTGCGGCGGCAAGGAGAGGGGCATCGTTGATGCCGTCACCGATGAAGAGCAATGTCCCCGCGGGTGAGCACCGTTCCTTGAGTGCCTGCGCGCACTGCATCTTTTCGTCGGGCATGAGCGCGGCATGATAGCCGTTTACGCCGAGCATTTGCGAAACAGATGCGGCAGCCTCCTCGGTATCGCCTGTCAGAATATGGATCTCATGCACGCCGAGCGCACGCATTTTTTGCAGAGCCGGAACGGCGTCCTCTTTGAGCGTATCTGCAAGGACGATACATCCGAGATATTCACCGTTTTTGGCAACATGGACGGTACAGGCTGTGGATCCCGCTTCTACACACGTTGGGGCGATACCAAATTCCTGCATCATCGCTGTGTTTCCGACAAGAACGGTATCTCCTTCAATCGTTGCCTTGACACCGCGTCCCGCAACGGTTGTATGCGTGACCTCGGTGTAGGACTGTTCTGCGCCGTTTTCGCGGTATGCGGCGAGGATCCCCAGTGCGGCGGGGTGGGAGGAATGCGCTTCGGCTTGTGCGGCAAGCGCAAGGAGTGCATCCTCGGTCATATCATTGAGCGGGTGGATCCCGGTCACACGGAATTTGCCGTGTGTCAGTGTTCCCGTTTTATCCGATGCAACGACCTCTGTATGCGCCAATGCCTCGATTGCCTGCGAGTTTTTGATCAATATCCCCTTTGATGATGCGCCGCCGATGCCGCAGAAAAAGGACAGCGGTACGGAGATGACGAGTGCACACGGACAGGATACGACGAGAAACGTCAGTGCACGATGGATCCACGTAAGCGGTGATCCGACGATCAGTGTGGGGATAACGGCCAGCATCAGCGCACCGATAACAACGATCGGTGTGTAGACACGAGAAAATCGTGTGATAAATGCCTCTGTCCGTGTT
>JAFQMO010000097.1 GCA_017414385.1 Clostridia bacterium | reverse complement strand
TATATTCACTTTCGCACTCGAGAAAACCGCGTGCGAGCGGTTCAAGCTTTGTTTTGAATTTTTTCATATGTAGAACCTCTTTTGATCGTATTTCATCAAGCAAAGGACAAGGGACAGAAAACCTTCTAATATAAGATTTATGACATATCCATTATACAATTATTTCTGTTAAAAGAAAATATTTTTAAAAAAACGGCGGGGCTTCGATACAAAAAAAGAGAAGACACACTCTGAATGTGTGTCTTCTCGTCTTATTTATCTTAGAAGGTATCCGATTTCCGCATAAGAGCTGTAGCAGAGCAGCTCGTCCTCACAGAATTCTGTGTCAATGAGATACCCGATCAGATACTGACCGTTACCGGCGTGGAAACGGTAGATTGGTTCGCTTGTACCGGCGGATTTTCCGGGAGTACGATCTATGACATAGCTTTTTGTCCATTGTTGAGAAATTATCGTATCGGTTTCACTGCTGCAGGAGGAAAGATGGAATGTTTGCAGGAAAGATCTCGCATCGGCATCGCTTTCATGACCGGAGAGTGAAACGGATATCAGAACAAAACGCTTTGTCATTTCAACCGTTTCACCGAAAACACCGTTTTCAAGATCGATGTCTGTACGGTTATAGGGGATGAAATTACCGTTGTCATCGGTAAAATCAGAAAGCTTCTCCAGACCAAAGGAGGTAAAACCGGAACTGTCGATATCCGGGATGCTGTCGAAAACCTCAAAAGATGTTATGGTCATGTCTCTGCAGATGCCGAACAGACCGTCATAGTGTGCTTCCTCTCCAAGTGAGAAAAGTGCGGATCGCTGGATATCCGGTTCAGTGATCTCTACTGAAAAGGGCGGTTGTTCATCATGGTTTTGAGAAGGCAGCTCGTTGCTGATGGGAAGTGCAAGTGAAGGATCCTGTGTTTCTTCGATCCGCATACCGGCTGCAATAGAGAGGATCTCTTCTTCCGTGATGCCGCATCCGACACGCGCTCTGACAACAAGCTGTTCTTTTGCAAAGTGGACAAAAAGAAGCTTGTCATAGAGTGCAATCTCGGAGGCATCATGCAAGATATATGCATCGTTTTCACCGACAGCAAAGGATTTTGTATCATTGATGTTTTTGATTACGGTGTTCAGATCTCCTCGCCTGAGATCAAAGCCTGAAAAGGTGATGGAACGCGTGTTGTCCGATCCGTTCCATTTTCCTTGCGCAGTTTTATTTTCTGTCATATCCTGCGGCATATATCCGCATATAAGCTGTACACTGATCTCACCATCTGCGGCATTCCATGCGCGAAGCGGTGCGCTTTCTTCTGTACGGCTGCTCAATTCCGAGGAAGCGACGATCGTTACATTGTTTCCGTCTTTTTTTACATATAGCTGTGATAATTCAGCAGCGGCATAGACGCTGGCGCTAAGTGCAAGGAGACAACAGACAATTGCTGTTATACGCAGTCCGATGAAAGATCTCGAATGGGGAAGCGGATGCTTTTCATTTTCCATTTGGGCAAGATAACATGCATTTTTTATCCGCCTCTTTGTATCCTCGGGCAGATGTACTTTTGAGACGACATTACGGAGTGTTGTTTGTTTCATTGGCGTTTATATTTCCTTTCGATATTGTTGTTCAAATAAACGGCGTCCTTTTTGAATACGCATTTTTATCGCCGACTCAGTTCTTCCGATCATCGAAGCAATCGTTTTATAATCATAGCCTTCGACAAAATGCAAAATCATGACGCTGCTGTATTTGGACGGAAGGTGCATCAAGATCTCAAAGACGACACCTTCCTCATCCGAAAATGACTCTGATGGATAAATATCTGCAATTCTGTCAATATTCTCCGCCGCACGGATCCGATTGCGCCGAAGGATATCGCGGCATTGATTCATGGCAACCTTGATGAACCATGCCTTGCAATGTTCCTCTGATTTGAATTCGGGCTGTTTTCGAATATACTTCAGATATGTTTCCTGCAAAGCGTCCTCTGCATCTGCACGGCTTCTTAAAGAGAAGAGACAGATTCGGTAAAGCATATCACCGTATAACGCAACGATCGTGTCAATGTCGCTCATCATTCTCACCACCTTTCACCTTCAATACGCATTAAAATAGGAAAAGGTCAAATTTTTCAGTAAAAAAAGACAGTTTTTTCAAAACTGTCTTTTGTACTACTGTTTTTTATAAATTATTTCTTTCTTGCAATCAGATAATCGGCGAATGCGGTCAAAATATCGTGATTGTCGAGCATGGAGATTGCATCCTTTGCATGATCGGTGAGCTTGTGGGCATAAGCCATTGCTTCGTCACATGACATAAATGTTAAGAATGTGGTTTTTTGATTTTCATTATCCGAGCCGACGGGCTTTCCGAGCTGCTCCGGATCGCCAATTGCGTCCAGACAATCGTCGACGATCTGAAAAGCAAGTCCGATCGAGGATGCATATTCATATGCGGCGCGGTATCGGGGGTCATCTTCGTCGAAGATACCGGCAGAAAAGCAACCGAAAAGCGCAGATGCGACGATGATGGCACCGGTCTTTTTTTTATGCATTTGCAGGAGCGTTTCAAAGCGCAGTGCTTCGGTCTCACCAATCATATCCAGCATTTGTCCGCCGATCATACCGACAGTACCTGCGCTTTGGGAAAGCAGGTAAACAGCATGGATGACTGTTTGTGTCGGAATACTTGGATGGGCGATGACACCGAAGGCCTCAGTCAGCAGTGCGTCACCGGCTAGT
>JAFQMO010000096.1 GCA_017414385.1 Clostridia bacterium | reverse complement strand
TATCCGGCGGGCATTGGGGCTGTTTAGCGTCCTCAGACTTCGGCTTATTATAGTTCTCACGCTCGATGATACCGCACTGCTGTTTTACCTGTGCGATATACAAGCTGCTGACTTTCAAGCCACTATGCTCCAACACATAATCTGTGATCTCTTGGTAGGTAGCTTTCTTTTCTGCATCGGTCAAATCAAGCTCGTCCATATCCAAGTTTATCTCGATATGTTGCTTTGCATTAAGTTTGGACAATAAACATACCGTCTCGACGTGCCCCGTTCGGGAAAACATATCAACGGGTTGGACGGAGGATGTACAATAACCGACCTCGGAAAAACGGAGAATATCACGTGCGAGCGTATCTGCATCGCAGGAAATATAGACGATTCGGGACGGTGAGAGCGCATCGAGATAATCAATGACCTGCGGCGTCAGTCCCTTGCGAGGCGGATCTACGATCACGGCATCTGCAGTCATACTGCATTTTGAGAGGATGCCTGCTGCATCGGACGCATCACCGCAGAAGAACTGCGCATTTTTCATTTGGTTGCGAGCTGCATTTTCCTTTGCGTTTTCAACGGCTTGCGGTACGATTTCTATACCGACAAGCGGGGTATCCGTCTCTGCAATGGATAATCCGATCGTTCCGATACCGCAATAAAGATCCAAAAGAACCTCTCCCGCACGGAGATCGAGTAGTTCCTTGGCTTCGCGGTACAAGAGCTCGGCGCCGTCGTGGTTGACTTGATAAAAGGAGAGCGGAGAAATACGAAACCGCTTTCCGCACAATATGTCCTCAATGGCATCTGCACCATATATCACACGGCATTTTTGCCCGAGAATGACGTTTGTATCGGCGGTATTTTCGTTTGTCTGAATACTGACGATCTGCGGGAAAAGAGATGTCATTTCACGACAGAATGCATCTTCGCACGGGAATGCTTTTGCATTGATGACAAGACAGAGAAGGATTCGGCCATCGGCGGTGGAACGCAGATAAAGATGACGGAAGATTCCTTTTCTCTCCGTTTCGCTATACGCAGAGATCTGATAACGGTCGCAAAAATCAGCGACTGCGGATACGATGCTTGAAAAAACAGGGGGTTGCAGGTCGCAGTGATCGGCGGGAATGATCGTATGTGTTTTCGGCGCATAAAAGCCGATGACGGTACGTTCTTCTCCGTCAATAACCTCCTTGCCGACAGGATACTGCGCTTTGTTGCGGTATCCGGAGATCTTGTTTGTTGTCAACACATCCAAAACCTCGACATCGTGGACACCCGCTTTTTTCATTGCATACATAACATAATTTTTCTTGAGTATCAGCTCGTGATCATAGCTGATGCTTTGATAGACACACCCGCCGCATCTGTGGGAGACGGTGCATTTGCTTTTTTCGTCGGTACGCAGGGGGGAAGGGGAGATAAGATGCAAAAGCTTACCGACAGCATAGGTTTTGGCTGTTTTGATGATCCGGATCTCGGCGGTGTCACCTGTTACCGTATCGGCAACAAAGACAGAGACCCCATCGATCTTTGCAACACCGAAGCCGAGGTTATTGAGATCCAGGATCGGTACACAGAATACTTGATTTTTCTTCAGCATAGGTGATTCCTTTTGGGGTATATCGTGATTCAGACGGTAAGCGAGGCGGTCTGTGCGCCGATGAAGGGGATCAGTTCGCGCGGATCAAGTAGGAGCTGGATGCCGCGTACACCTGCAGAAACAGTGATTTTTTCATGCAGAAGAGCAGATTCATCGATGAAGGCGGGAAATTTCTTCTTCATGCCGATCGGTGAACAGGCACCTCGGATATAGCCGACAAGGGAAAGCAGGTCTTTGACTGCAACAAGCTCTATCTTTTTGTTTTTGGTAAGCTGTGCTGCGGCTTTGAGATCAAGTTCACTTGGTGCGGGAATACAGAATACGGCGATCCCGTTCTTGTCTCCGCGTGCGACTAAGGTCTTGAAAACGATCTCGGCGGGCAGACCGATCTCGTCGGCAATATGCGTACCGGCCAAATTGTTCTCATCAACCTCATATGTCATGGGAGTGTAGGAGATATGCGCCTGATCAAGTTGGCGCATAGCATTTGTTTTATTCATATTATCGAATTTCTTTCATAGATATGATGTGATAGATATGCGCGGCGAAAAATATTGTTTGATTTTTCGTTATCCGTTGCAAAAAAGGTGAAAATGCGGTATAATGAATAGAGATACAGAGAATGTACTCTCAGGATTTTTCTGTGATGCGATACCAAAGTGTTCCCAAAATGAACTTCGGGAGCTTCATCATTCTCTTGATACGGGAAGGCTGCTTGCAGAGACGGTAAAACCATTCCAGGTTTAGCCGGATAAAGATCTTGGGTGCGCGCTTGACGGTTCCCGCATAGCTGTCCAGGCTTCCGCCAAGGCCGAGTGCGACGCGCACGGTGGTAAGCTTATCTGCGTTTGCAGCGATCCACTTTTCTTGCGCAGGAACACCGAGACAGACGAAAAGGATGTTGGGAGCTGCAGTGTTGATCTCTCGGATCACGGCGTCGTTTTCCTCGCCTTCCTTTTTGAAATAACCGTCGTGCGTGCCAACGGTACGAAAATCGGGGTACTTTTCACGCAGCTTTGCCTCTGCCGCTTCGGCGATCCCCGGTTTTCCTCCAAGAAAGTATACGCGAAAAACGTTTTCTTTTGCGTGTTTTATGATCATTTCGCCAAGATCGCAGCCCGGGGTTTTGCATTTTAGCGGTGTGCCGAGGATCTTTGATGCAAGAACAACGCCTGCACCGTCGGGAATGATCAGGTCCGCGGAGGATATCAGCTTTGCCAGATCTGCATCCTCGATGCACTGCTGAACGATTTCTGCATTCGGAGTACAAACCATGTGACAGCGGTCACCTTTTGCAAGCGTACAGACAGCGGCGAACGCTTCGTCCAAATTGACATTGTTTACAGGGATGCCGCGTACATGGATGACGGCGTTTTCGTTTGTTTGGATATTCATGAAGCAGCCCTTTCTTGTGTATACGAAAAATTGCTTTTACCTATTTATTATAACATAAATGCGTGTTTTGTCAAGACCTTGCGGGGCTTTGTGCAAGACGCAGGACAAAAACAAACAAAAAGGAAATAGGAGAATCTTAAATTGAAAAAGGTTTACATTTATACGGATGGTGCCTGTAAGGGAAATCCGGGCAGAGGAGGATGGGGAACGATCCTTGTTTTTGGGGAACATGAAAAGGAGCTCTCAGGCGGAGAAGCGAATACGACCAATAACCGTATGGAGCTGATGGCGGTGATCTCGGGACTGGAAGCCTTGAAGGAGCCCTGCGAGGTCGTCCTGACATCAGACTCCACATATGTAGTCCATTCCATTACAAAGCAGTGGTTGGATGGATGGGTTAAAAAGAATTGGAAAAAGAGCGGCGGTGTCCCGGTCCCCAATACGGATCTTTGGAAACGTCTGCTTGCTGCGATGGCACCGCATCAAATTGAGTGGGTATGGGTTCGCGGACATAACGGACATCCGTATAATGAACGCTGTGACATGCTTGCCGTTGCGGCTGCAGAGTCTGTCAAGGAAAACTGAGGGGAGATAAGCTTCTATGGAAAAGAAACGCGTCATTGTCGGCTTAAGCGGCGGTCTTGACAGCACCTATACGGCAATGCGATACAGAGATCTCGGATATGACGTCGTGGGTGTGTATTTACAGATGTCGGATGGAGATGATTCTTCCATGGCAAAAACGGCAGCCGATCAGCTTGGCATTCCGTTGTACTGTGTGGATGCGCGTGCGGATTTCGAACGGTATGTCAAGCAGTATTTGGTGACGTCCTATGCGCACGGACGCACACCTAACCCTTGTGTCATGTGCAACCGTTACGTCAAGATCGCAAAGCTTTGCGAGGTTGCGCAAGAGCAGGGGATCGATCTCGTAAGTACAGGACATTATGCTCATATTTGCTGCGATGAAACAACGGGGCGTTATTACGTAAAGGCAGCAGAGGATAAAAAGAAGGATCAAAGTTATGTGCTTTGGCAGTTGACACAAAAAATGCTGTCGAGATTGACAACGCCGATGGCGGATCTGCAAAAGGAAGAGATCCGCGAGGATGCACTGAGACAGGGACTTCTGGCTGCCACGGCCAGGGAGAGTCAGGATATTTGCTTTTTGCCAAACGGTGATTACGTTTCCTTCGTGGAATCGCGGCTGGGACCGTTTCCGCACGGCAAATTTCTGGATCAGGATGGTAAGACTGTCGGTGAGCACCAAGGGATCATCCGATATACGGTCGGACAGCGGAAAGGGCTTGGTGTCGCGCTGGGACAGCCGATGTTCGTAACGGATATCGATCCTGTGACGAACACGGTAAGGCTGGCTCCTTCCGGTGCGGAATATATGTCGCATATGCGCTGCAGCGATCTGGTGTATCAGAAGCTGGCGCCTGAGGCACTCCGGAGGGGACTGCGTGTTTCTGTGAAAATACGGTATGCCGCAAAGCCGGCGGATGCAGTGATCTCTTCGATTGACAATGATATTCTCGATGTTTGTTTTGATACGCCGCAGCGTGCGGTTACCCCGGGACAGTCAGCGGTTTTTTACGATCCCGAGAAAAAAGAGGACATTTTATTTGGCGGATGGATCGAAAAATGATAATGTAGCCGAAAAATCACACAAAAAAGCGTGATTTGTTAAAAATGCCGAGATGTAGAAAATTTGGTCTCAAATTTGTTCAAAATGACGAACAAAAAGTGGTTTGAACGGCAAAACGTTTTTGAGGTCGTAATCGAAAAATGTAACTAAAAATTGATTTGTTGCGAAAAACGTTTTTTGAGTCGAAAAAAGCCTGAGTTTATCGTATTTTTGAAATTGCAAAATCAACATACAGTTACGTTTTGACTTTCGAAAGCCTTTAATATAATTTTAATAAACGAAAAAATGCGATTTTTCAGACTGTGTACCGGTTTGAAACGAATTATAACGTTTTTTTTACAAATCAATGACTAAAAATCACACTTGACAATAATCGGGAGTTATGGTATCATATTTCTATAAAAAATTTAAGATGGCTCGTATTATGCCCAAAAACCCCCATCTTTGTTTTTTTGATTGAGCATATCTGCGTGTTTTACCGGTTTCTTCCTTTTATATATTATTTATATATAACACTCGAAGAACCGCAGAATAGAACAGGGAACGCTTCAATCGTATGTCACTACATAATTTGCAAACAATTTTGCAGGAGGAGAGATGAAAATGAAAAATCTCAAGTTGACAAGGCCAATCGCTTTGTTGATGTCGGGATTGATGCTGACGTCCACGTTTTCCGTGATCAACGCAGCAGACGATACCGACGAAACATCCAACGGCAAAGGCGCTTCCATCGTCGGCTCGAACATTGAAGATGTTATCGAGCGTATGAACGCGTTGACGTACGCGGAATACCAGGCGTTGTATACGGATGTCCCGGATGCAACATCTGCTGTTATCATCGATGGAACCGATTATGACCCCGAGCTTACGGATGCTGATGTAAGGATCGAGACGTATGAGGGTAGGGAAGCACTCTTTACTCCCGACGATGGTTCTGTCGTTTACTCGTTTGACATCCCCAAAGACGGTATGTACATGATCGAGCTCGATTATTATCCGACCACAAGTAAGCAGACGGATGTTGAGCGTCAGTTATACATTGATGACAAGATCCCGTTCAGAGAAACAGGTTACCTTACTCTGAAGCAGGTATGGGAGAGCGATCTTTCGCTTGCAGGTGATTCCAAAACAGGATTCCAGCTCGATGCACTTGATAACGATGTCAGACCAAACACGGTTCTTGCACCCGTATGGCAGACATATAAGGCGCAGGATAGTACCGGTTATTATACAGATCCGTTCCTTTATTACTTCTCTGAAGGAACACACACCTTGAAGCTGACCGCATCCAGATGTGATATTGCGTTCGGTGAGATCCGTATTCAGCAGCCGGATGACGTCAAAACATATGAAGAGGTTTTGGCAGATTATACCGCTAAGGGCTATAAGGCCGTGAGTAGTGACGCGACCGTGAAGCTTCAGGCGGAGTTCCCCACAGCAATGTCTGCAAAATCGATTTATCCGACATACGATAAAACATCCCCGATTTCCGAGCCGCAGCACGAATCCCGTATTCGTTTGAACACGATCGGTAAGGATACGACGTGGCAGTATGTAGGCGACTGGGTCGAATACAAACTGACGGTTGAAGAATCCGGCTTGTATCACATTGTTACAAGACACAAGCAGTCCGTATCTGTCGATATGTTCGTTACAAGAAAGCTGCTGATCAACGGTGAGCTTCCCTTTGAAGAAGCAAAGAACCTGAGATTCACGTACGGTGACGAATTCGAAACAAGACCCTTGACAGACGGCAAAACCGAATTCCAGTTCTATTTTGAAGCAGGCAAGGAATATACGCTTCGCTTTGAGATCGGTCTTGGTGAGCTTGCAGATCTGATCAACAGAATTCAGATTTCCATGGCAAACATGAACAAGGCGCTGATCAAGGTTAAGCAGATCACCGGTGATACACCTGATGAATACCGCGACTATAACTTCATCGGTTTGATCCCGAATGAAATGAACCTCTTCCTGGCAGAAGCGAAGGAAATTCGCGCAATTGCAAACGAAATGGAAGAGATCGTCGGTTACCGCGGATCTCAGAGTACAGTCTTCGATGATATTGCGGATATGTGCTTCGAGATGGGTTCGGATGAGTCCACAATCGCAGGGCATATCGGCAACCTGACCTCCAACATCGGTACACTCGGTACATGGATGAATACGGTTATCGTTCAGCCTCTGGAGGTTGACTACATCTCTGTTCAGTCTGTTGATGAGAAGATTCCCGCAGCAAATGCAAATCTGCTGCAGACACTCATTTATGAGGTGAAGAAGTTTATTGCATCCTTCTTCTCGGATTATTCCACCTTTGCAGATGAGGATTACGGCGATGCGAAGACCGTTGTTGTATGGATGGGCTCCGGCCGTGACCAGGCAACGATCATGCGTCAGATGGTCAACGATATGTTCTCCTCTCAGTACGGTATTCCCGTAGACCTGAAGCTCGTATCCGGCGGCGCACTTCTGCCGTCTGTACTTGCAGGACAGGGACCCGATATTTCGCTCGACGGCGTATCCATGGACTGGGCGATCCGTTCGGCGATCATGAAGCTTGATGACTTTGATACCTTTGACGAGGTTTGCTCCAGATTCGATGAATCTGCACTGGTCCCGCTTTACCTTGACATTGACAGTGACAAGCGCGGTCATTACGGTATCCCCGTAACACAGTCCTTTAGCGTTGTCTTCTACCGTCAGGATATCTTTGCGGAGCTTGGCGTTGATCTTCCCCAGACATGGGATGAGATCAAGGCACTTCTCCCGCTCTTCAACTCTAAAAACTATGAGTTCGGTGTCAGCGCCTCTCTGAAGTTCCATCTGTATCAGAAAGGCGGAGATTGGTTCGCTGACGGCGGACGCCGTATCAACTGGGACAACCAGCTGGTTTTGGAAACCTTCAAGGATGTGTGTGACCTCTTTACACAGTATCAGTGTCCGACCTCCTATGACGGTACCAACCGTTTCAGAACCGGTGAGATGCCGTACATGATGTCCGATTACGGTATATACACACAGCTGACGATGTTTGCGACCGATATTCGCGGTATGTGGGGAATGTCCACTCTGCCCGGATATGAAATTACCGATGAGAACGGCAATACCTATATCAACAATACAGGTACTACCTCCTCCGGCGGTGTCGGTATCATGGCAAATGCAAAGAACCCCGAGGGCGCTTGGGACTTTATTGACTGGTATACCGATGCGGATGCACAGATCCGTTACGGTAATGAATACGCAACCTTGCTCGGAAGCGGTACGATCTACACACCTGCTAACCTCGAAGCAATGCTCTCCATGAACTGGACCAACGAAGAGCTTGAGGTTCTCATGGCACAGTTCAACAATCTCAGAGCAACACCCATGTATCCCGGTGACTACATCATCTCCCGTTACGAAAGCTTCGCATTCGATAACGTTTATAACGAGGGTGCGGATCCCGTAGAGGAGCTGCTCAAAAACATCAATGCCATCAACCGTGAAATCTCGAGAAAGAGACAGGAATTCGGTTTGGATTATCTTGAAATCGGCGAGACACTCGCTGAACGAGAGGCAAAAAAAGCGCAGGAGTCCGGTGAGGCAGGCAATTAAGCCTCCTCCCGTCCCCGGCAAACAAAACGATAATTTTGATAATAATAAGGAGTGAATCACATGTCACAGAATACGGCTGTAAAGCAGGAAGAGTCGAAGAGACCGGTATCCCGCAAAGACATGACGGCTCTGCAGTGGACACTCAAGGAGATGAAGCGGAACTATCTCGGATATCTGTTCTTGGCTCCCTTCTACATCCTCTTCTTGATGTTTACCATCATTCCGGTCGTTCTTTCGTTGTTTATCTGTTTTACGCACTTCAACATGTTGGAACCGCCGAAGTGGATCTTTCTCGATAACTTCATTCGCTTGTTCCTGGAAGACGATATCTTCCTGATCTGTGTCAAAAACACATTGATCTTTGCGATCGTAACAGGTCCCGCATCTTATCTGCTCTCCTTCTTCGTTGCGTGGTTTATCAATGAGCTTCCTCCGAAGATCCGTGCGGTCGTTACATTGGTCTTCTACGCACCGTCCATTGCCGGATCGGTATATATGATTTGGCAGACACTTTTCTCCTCCGATGCACACGGTTGGGTCAACGGTACGCTCATCAAGCTCGGCTTGATCGACACACCCATCCACTTCTTCAAGGACCCGACTTACATGATGCCTCTTTGTATCGTTGTCGCACTTTGGTGCTCTCTCGGTACAGCGTTCCTTTCCTTTATCGCAGGTCTTCAGACCGTTGACCGTTCTCTCTACGAGGCAGGCGCTGTTGACGGTGTTAAGAACAGATGGCAGGAGCTTTGGTACATCACACTTCCCGTTATGAAGCCTCAGCTGATGTTCGGTGCGATCATGGCGATCACCGGCTCCTTCAACTTCGGTGGTATCGTATCCGCACTTTGCGGCGATCCCTCTACTGACTACGCTTGTCACACCATTACGCATCACCTCGGTGACTATGGCGGAGCGCGTATGGAAATCGGTTATTCTTCCGCTATTGCAATGATCCTCTTCTTTATGATGGTCGGTGCAAACCAGCTCGTTCAGAAAATGCTCGCAAAGGTAGGACAGTGATATGGCTAAAAAGTTAAGAGTTATCAATCATAAAGTCGTCCTCAACCGTTCTGCGGGTGGTGACGCGGGAATTACATTCTTCCTGTCAATCCTCGGCGTATTCATGTTTCTGCCGATGGTGTATGCAGTCATGCAGGCGTTCAAGCCTCTCGATGAATTGTGGATCTTCCCGCCTCGATTCTATGTTGTCAATCCGACAACTAAGAACTTTACGGACCTGTTCCGCTTGATGGGTACCTCATGGGTTCCTTTCTCCCGTTACATCTTCAACACGATCCTGATCTCTGTTGTCGGTACGCTCGGTAACCTTGTATTTTCTTCCTTGGCTGCCTACTCTCTGGCAAAGATCAAGTTCCCCGGACGTGAGTTCTTCTTCCAGACGATCGTCCTCTCCCTGATGTTCTCCTCCTCCGTTACCGGTATCGTTCAGTACCTGATCTTCGCTGCTTTCAAGTGGCTTGATACATACCTGGTCGTTATCGTTCCCGTATTCTGTTCCACGCTCGGTCTTTACCTGATGAAGCAGTTTATGGAGTCCTCGGTCTCCGATTCGATCCTCGAATCTGCCAGACTTGACGGTGCGAGCGAGCTCAGAACCTTCTTCCAGATCGCGATGCCGATGGTTAAGCCCGCTTGGCTTACGCTGATCGTTTACTCCTTCCAGGGTCTCTGGAGTGGTGGTAGCTCCGCTTACATTTATTCTGAGGAGTTGAAATCCTTCTCTTATGCGATCGGTCAGATCCTTTCAGGCGGTCTTGCACGTGCCGGTGCCGGTGCTGCATCTTCCGTTGTCATGATGATCGTTCCGATCTTCGTCTTCGTCATTTCTCAGTCCAACATTATTGAGACGATGGGTTCGTCCGGTATGAAGGACTAATTGGAGGGTAAATGTTTATGAAAAAGTCAATAAAACTGCTTACCCTCGTACTTGTGTTGGTAACGGTATTCGGTTCCATCTCTGTTATGGCGATGACACCCTATTCCACCTATACCTACACGCTTGAAGGTAAGTATGCAGCGTCTCCCGATGCTTATACACCGACAGCTGTTTATGACTCTGTCGCGCTGGGCCTTTCGGTTGCGCTTGATACACCTCGTGATCTTTTCGTTTCCGAGGATGAAACGATCTATATTGCGGATCCTAAGAACAACCGAATTGTTGTTCTCGATAAGTATTACAAGTATCGTTTTCAGATCAATTCCTTCGTAAACGATCAGGGTGTTCCGGATGCACTTACAAATCCGAACGGTGTCTTTGTCAACGATGAATATATCTATGTTGCCGATACCGATAACTCCCGTATCGTTCTTTTCGACCATGAGGGTAATTTCCAAAAATTCATTGAAAAGCCTCAGTCTGAGGTATTCCCCGAAGGATCTCTTTACAAGCCGGTCGCATTGGCAGTTGATAACGGCGGACGTGTCTACGTTGTTTCCTCTACGACCTACATGGGTATTATTTCCATTACACCCACCGGTGAATTCGAAGGATTCGTTGGTGCTCAGCAGGTTAACGTATCTGTTCTTGACCTTCTTTGGAGAAAGTTCCAGACAAAGGAGCAGAGAGCACTTTCCCAGTCCTACGTTTCTACGGAGTATAACAACATCACAATCGATGATGCAGGCTTTATCTACGTAACGTCTTCTTCTATCGATCCCGTAAAACAGCAGGAGTCTGTTACGGATAACTCTTCGTCTAATGCACCTGTCAAAAAGCTCAATACATCCGGTAATGATATTATGAGAAGAACCGGATTTTTCGGCCCCCACGGTGAAGTCGAAGTCAGCGGTGTCGGCGCGCTCAGCGGAGCTTCCGTTATTGTTGACGTAGCACTCGGTCCGGAGGGAACATGGTCGATCATCGATGAAAAGAGATCCAAGGTCTACACATACGATGAAGCCGGCCAGCTCATGTTCATCTTCGGTGACCAGGGTATGCAGGAAGGTAATATGGCTTCCTGTCAGGCAATTGCTTATAAGGGAACAGATATCCTGATCCTTGATAAGAGCTCCAATAATATCACGGTTTTCAAGAGAACCGAATACGGTGATCTGCTTCTGCAGGCTCTTGCAAACCATAGAAACCGTAAGTATGATGTAGCAACCGATGACTGGTTCTCCATCATGCAGCGTAACGCAAACTACGACGAAGCATATATCGGTATTGGTCAGGCTTATTTGCGTGATGCCGATTACGAAGGCGCAATGGATTATTTCAGACGCGCAGCTGATACCGAGAACTATACGCTCGCATTCTCTCAGTGGCGTATGGGCTGGATCAAGAAATACGCAATTGTTATTCCGATTGTCTTAGTTCTTGCATTCATCGTTTATTCTACTTTCTTCAAATATGCTGGAAAGATCAACCGTAAGGGTCAGACCAAGGTTGGTAGACGTACATTCTGGGAAGAAATCATGTATGGCTTTTGGGTCATCTTCCATCCGTTTGATGGTTTCTGGGATTTGAAGCGTGAGCATCGCGGCTCTGTAAGAGGTGCATTCTTCTATGCAGGTATGACAATTATTGCGTTTGCTCATAAGACCTCCGGTTCCTCTTATCTTTCCAATCCCACGCCGAAGCAGGTCGACCTGATTTCTACGGTTTTGTCCATCATGGTTCCTTATCTCCTTTGGTGTGCTGCAAACTGGTGTCTGACAACACTGTTTGACGGTGAAGGCTCCTTCAAGGATATCTTTATCGCAACAGGTTATTCACTTGTTCCGATTCCCATGTTTATGATTCCGATCACGCTCTGCACACACTGCCTGACGTCTTCGGAAATGAACCTGCTTTCCGTATTCCTTACAATATCCTTTGTATGGACCGGTTTGCTGATCGTATTCGGAACTATGGTCACTCACGACTACTCATTTGGTAAAAACCTTCTCATGTGTATTGCAACGATCGTTGGTATGGCGTTTATCATGTTCCTTGGTGTTCTGTTCTCCGGACTTGCAAGCAACATTGCCTCCTTCGTCTCTGCAATCGTTGTAGAATTTTCGTACCGCGTATAGTATAACGGAAAGGAGTTAAATTACAAATGAAAAAATTTAGATTGCTTTCCGGAATTTTAGCTTTCCTGATGCTCTTCAGTGCTTTCGCAGTCCTTCCGGTTTACGCTGAGGATGAAGTCTCCACTGACGAGGTTACGGATGATGCTGAAACTGAAACCGGTACTGAATCGGACCCTTCTCTGACCCCCGGTATTGTACCTACTGTCAACTATTTGACTAAGAAATTCGAATCTGCTGAAGACAAACTCGCATCGATGGAGGAAATGGTTTCCTCTGCCGATGGAAGATATACGCTTTATGCAGATCCCGTCTCCGGTGAAGTTGCTTATCATGATAACCTTGTAGGTCAGACACTTTTCACAAACCCCTACAACATGGCTACAGAATCTGCATCTTCTTCCAATGACGTTAAGAGCAAGATCATGTCTCAGGTAATTGTTAAGTACCTCAACGCAGGTACCGAAGCATATTACTACAGCTACGAGGAAGCAGCTGAAAGAGGACAGATCGATGTTAAGCACATCAAGAACGGTATTCGTGTTGAATACTCCATCGGTCCCGAGGAATCGAGAAAGCTCGTTCCGCGTATGATCGAAAAGTCTCGTTTCGAGTCTCAGATCACAGACCTCATCTTTGCATCCGAGTACGGTGATTGGCTCCGTGCAAAGTGGGAAGGTTACTATACGCTGAAGGATATCAACGAGCCCGGTCTTTCCGAATATATGATTGCCGAAATGCTCAACAACTTCCCGGCATGTGCGGATATGGCAATTTACGTTCTCAGTGCTGACGTATCTTCTGCCGAACTCAATGAAATCGAAAAGTACATCATGCTTTATTGCCCGAAGTACACATACGATGAGTTGAACTACGACCACGAAATGACAGACTATCAGGGTAATGACCAGGCACCGGCTCTCTTTAAGATGGCACTTGAGTACTACCTGGAAGACGGTACACTTCGTGTCAGATTTCCTGTCAACGGTCTCCGTTTTGATGACGTTACCTATCAGCTTACCTCCATTCAGATCCTTCCGTATTTTGGATGCGGTACCTATCTTAATGACGGTTACCTCTTCCTTCCCGACGGTTCCGGTACGATTATTCGTTTCGAGGACTTCTCTCAGCTTCCCGGTAAGACAATCACCGGTAAGCTCTACGGTCAGGACTATGCGTTCTATCAGCTGACCGGTCAGCATCAGGAGGTTATTAGACTTCCGATGTACGGTGTTGTTGAAAATGATATCGACGTCGCTAGCGAGTATATAAAAATTGAGAAAGAACCTTATTATAATGAAAGCGGAAAGCTTGTCAGCGATGATTATTACTTTGAAATCGAAGACACCTATACAAGCGAGGACAAGGGTTATTTCGCAATCATCGAAGAGGGCGAATCTCTCGCTACGATCTCTACAGAGACCGGTGGTTTGACGAACAAGTTCGATACCATTTACACAACCTTAACTCCCAGACAGCGTGATACTTACGATATTTCGGAGGCAGTCAGCGGAGCTAACTCTACCATGCTCACTGTTACCTCCAAGCGTAAGTATACTGACAACTTTACGCTTCGTGTCGTTATGCTGAATGATGATGCGAAGGCGAAAGAGGCAGGTCTTTCTGTCGGTGAGTATTATTCTACAGATTATGTAGGTATGGTTAACTTTGCAAGAGATTATTATGAATCTAACGGCGTGTTGACCAGATTTACGGACGATGAGGTCAAGGAAGACATTCCGCTCTATATTGAGTCCTTTGGTACCGTAACAACGCAGGATACCTTCTTGTCCTTCCCGATCAGTGTCCAGACTCCTCTTACCACATTTGAGGATCTCAAGACAATGACCGCGCAGCTCAATGAAAAGGGTATCACCAATCTTAACTATAAGCTTACCGGTTATTTCAACGGCGGTCTTACAAGTACGATTCCTTATAAGCTCGAGGTTGAAGAGAATGCCGGCGGTAAGAAGGGCTTTAAGGACTTTATGTCCTATGCCGGCGAAAACAATATCGGCGTATATCCGGACTTTGATTTTGTTTGGGCCGACGCCAGTGTAAACTCTATATTCAGTGGTTTGAATAAGAGATCTCACATCATCAGAACCATGAACACAAAGTATGCGAACCTCAGAGAGTACAATCCTCTGTATCAGGCATATAATCGGTCGATGATGTTGGCAATTTCTCCCGCATTCTATTCCTATTTCTATGATGAATTTACTGATAATTACTCTAAGTTGAATCCGATCGGTATTTCTGTCGCTTCTCTTGGTAATTATCTGAGCTCTGACTTCGATCAGGAGAATCCTTACAACCGTGAGGATAACAAGCTCTTTACAGAAGAGCTCTTGGCTCGTATTCAGAGTGAGTACGGTAAGGTTATGGTTGAAGGTGGTAATGCTTATACGCTTCCTTATGTAACCGATATCCTTAATATGCCGCTTGATTCCAGCGGATACCTGAACGCATCTGACACAGTTCCGTTTATGGGAATGCTCCTGCACGGTTATGTTAACTTTGCCGGTATGCCCCTGAACGTGGCCGGTGACATCCAGTATCAGATTCTCCGTGCAATCGAAAACGGTGCGGCAATGTTCTTCCAGCTGTCTTATCAGAACACGCTTGATCTGAAGAATACTGTTGCGTATTCTGACTACTACTCCATCGACTTTAATATTTGGTTGGATGACGTAGTTGAAGCTTATACAACATTGAATGAAGCGACAAAGGATCTGCAGTCTCAGTTGATCGTTGATCACCGTTTCCTCCAGGCGAACAGAGCACTGTCTGAGGAAGAGCTTGCTGTTGTTGAGGCTGACAATGCGCGTGTTTATGCGGAGCTCGAAGCGAAATGGGCTGCTGATGAAGCAGAGCGTATTTGGGCTGCAGAGCAGGCGGCAATCGATCTTAAGATCACGGAAGAGACCGGTGGTTTGATTGAGCCCACTACTCCCGATCAGAGAAAGAAAGCGGAAGCAGACGAGCTTAAGGCAATTGAAGCCGGTATTGCAGCTGATATCAAGAACTTTAAGAACAGAAATGTTCTGAATAACGGTAAGGCTGTTTATGTTGAATATGAAGACGGTACTGCCTTCTATCTCAACTATAACAACTATGATATCATTGTTTACGACATTCCTGAAGAGGATCTGCTTGATGAAAACGGCTGTTCTCTCGGTATCGGTGAGATCGATCTTTCCACTTACACATCTTATACAATTCCCGCAATGGGCTTTGTAAGAGTTGATTAAGGAATGAGAGGTGTAATATATGAATAGTGAAGCAAAGCTTCAAAAAGCGCCGTCTACAAAGAACGTCGCGATTCGGAAAAAGAAAAAAGCCTCCTCCCTTGACGCTCGAAAGGCTAGAGCTGGTTGGCTCTTTGTTCTCCCGTTTATCATCGGATTTGTTATCATCTATGCACCGATTGTATATGATTCACTCATTTACAGCTTTGCAAAGATCAACGTAGTAGCAGGAGGCGGCTTTACCCTTACATGGGTAGGCCTCTCCAACTACCAGGAAGCGCTCTTCGTCGACGTTTCCTTCGTACAGACACTGGTTACCGGTATCAAACAGCTTGTCTTCGATATCCCCGCGATCGTTATCTTCTCTCTGTTCATGGCAGTTATTCTGAATGAGAAGATGATTGGCCGTGCTGCATTCCGTGCGATCTTCTTTATTCCGGTTATTTTGTCTACCGGTTTGATCGATAAGATCGACCAGGATAACCAGATGCTCAGTTACATGGAGAATACCGGTTCTGTCGACTTGGGTGACGGTGGTGCTTCCCAGACAACGCAGATCATCACTTCCTTGGACATTCAAAATTTGTTTAAGGATATGGCGATCGGTACCGAGCTGTTGACCTACGTAGTCGGTATTGTTAATGATATTTATAATGTCGTTAACAGATCCGGTGTACAGCTGTTGATCTTCCTTGCCGCACTTCAGTCTATTTCGCCTGCGATTTATGAATCCTGCGCGATCGACGGTGCGACACAGTGGGAAATTTTCTGGAAGGTAACGCTTCCCATGATTTCTCCCATGATTTTGGTCAACACCGTTTATACGATTATCGACTCGTTTACATCGGCAAGTAACACGGTTATGAGCTACATTGAGAAGACGTACGAATCTTCCACGGTGCTGTCGTCATCGATGGCATGGATGTATTTCATACTGGTTATGGTTATTATTGCTGCGGTAGGTGGTATTATTTCCGCATTCACCTTCTACCAGCGTCAAGAAAGATAAGGAAGGAGGAAACGATTGATGAATGCTCAAAATGCACCTAAGGTAACAAAGGAAACGAAAAATTCGATCCGAGTTGAATTCGAACGTACCTCCCTTAGAGAAAGACTTCGTATTAAGTATCTTTCTCCCAGCTTTCTTGTTTCGGCTGTATGGTGGCTCTTCCGATTTATTTTGTTGGTAGGTCTTGCGTACATTGTACTGCTTCCGTTCTTCTCAAAGATTGCCGGTTCTTTCATGTCTCCGGAAGACTTTATTGACGTATCGGTTAAGTACATTCCGAAGTATCCCACCTTGCATCAGTATAAAGCGATTCTGACTGAGAACAACTATTGGTTGGCTTTCATTAACACCCTTACGTTGTCACTCGCAGCGGCGTTTATTCAGACATTTGTTTGTGCGTTTATCGGATACGGTTTTGCAAAGTTCAAGTTCAAGGGTTCCGGCCTTCTGTTCTTGCTTGTCATCCTCACGATGATCATTCCGCACCAAACACTCAGACTCTCTCTCTTCATGAAGTTCAGATACTTTGATATTTTTGGTATCTTCAACCTCTTGGGCGGAGGAATTTCTGATGGTCTGAAGATTCTCCCCTTTACATCGCTTGAATTGACCAACTCCTTCTGGCCAATCGTATTGATGTCCCTGTCCGGTCTTGCATATAAGAACGGTCTGTATATCTTTATGATGAGACAGTTCTATCGCGGTGTCCCGGATGAACTTGAAGAGTCTGCTTATCTCGACGGCTGCAACACGATGATGACATATTTCCGCATCATCCTTCCGCTCTCCGTTCCGATGATGGTAACGATCTTCCTGTTTGCATTCTGCTGGCAGTGGACAGATAGCTTCTATACGGAAGTGTTCTTCCCCAGCATGAACATCACCATGATGCCTGATATCGTTAAGGTTCCCAAGTCCATTGATACAGCTTTTGCTGCCGGCGACTTGTATGAGTCTGCAATCAAGAATACTTGTGGTTTGACGATTATCGTTCCTCTGATTTTCATCTACCTCTTTGGACAGAGATTCCTTGTTCAGGGTATTGAAAGATCCGGTATCGTCGGTTAATTTCATCTATGAAAGAGTGTCGTTTTACGACACTCTTTTTGTTATCAAAAAGTTTTCGGAAAATTTTTGAATTACTCTTTTCATTCAAGAGAATATATGGTATAATGAAAGAAATCATACGATTTGAAGAACGCAATTTTATCGTTTTTTGATAAAAGAGATAGGGGTGGTTTGGATGCATCAGGAGCCGCGGTTTTCTGCCAAAAACAGTACAAAAACCTCCGCAAAGAGAACAGTCTCTCAAAGACGGAATTCTGTGCGCAATACAAAATTGCGGTATACCCGTAATGTCAATCAGTGGAATTCCCGAAAGACGGGTACGATGTCAGGGATTGCAGTAGCTCTCGTAATCATGATCCTTGTATCCATGCTGCTGTTGATTGTCCAAAATGTTTCTTTTGAAAAAAAGAACATCTTCTCCGAGGACATCCCCTTTGAGAATCCAAATGATGATCTGTACGGTCCTGATTTGACTCCTGCGCAAAGAGATGCATATCTGACACAGTATGTTACCGTCACGGCAGATGACGTTCATCGTGGACCAACGATTCTTGTTAACACAGAGTATCCTTACGTTTTCCCTGAGGAGCAGCTGCTTTCATCGGTTTTTTTATCAAAGACAGATTCTTATAAAGCACAGAATGGTTCTCTGTATCTCCATCCCGAAACGATTACGGCACTGAATGATATGGCGGACGCTTTTTACGCCAAAACACAGAATCCGAGTCTGATGGTCAGCGGTGCGTACCGTACATACGAACAACAGCAAGAGCATTATGATACCAACTTAAAGCGCCGCGGCGAAAAATATACGACGAGCTTTGTTCAGATTCCCGGCGCATCCGAGCATCATACCGGTTACGGATTCGACCTTGCAACATATGATACCCGTGAATCGCTGGATGCGTTGATCTATCCATTCAGTCCTGTTGGTGAATATTATTGGGTAACACAGAATTGTGCGCAATATGGATTTGTCCTTCGGTATCCTCCAAATAAGGATTCCAAAACGGGTCTTTCTTATAAAACATGGCATTATCGATATGTCGGAGTTGCGCACGCGTTGGTTATGGAATTTGCTGATCTTGTCCTCGAGGAGTATGTGGATTTTATCAGAGAGTATACCTACGACGGAAAACGTTATTATATTAATGCAGCCAATGGGGATGCGTATGTGCTTTATTTTGTGCCATATAACGGTGAGGAAACGCAAAAGATCCCAATCCCGCGCCGATGTCTTTCTTATACAGTATCCGGTAACAATATAGACGGATTCATCGTTGCAGGCTATCTTGGAGAAGATCATGAAGAAGAATGATAAGATCACAGCATCCCGCATGGGCGTGCCTTCAGCTGCTATTTATACGCTGGGATGTAAGGTCAATCAATACGAGAGTGAAGCGATCGCTGAAGCTTTGAAAACGAGAGGCTTTCAAATTGTTCCCTTTGATACGGTGGCCGATGTGTACATCATCAACACTTGTACAGTAACCGCCGAAAGTGACAGAAAGGCCTGTCAGATCATTCGCCGTGCTGTTGCAAAGGGGCAGGGAAATGCGTGCGTTCTGGTGACAGGATGTATGGCACAAACACAAGCGCAGCGAATCGCCGGAATCGATGGTGTATCGTATATTTGCGGATCGCGCAATAAGATGTCCTGCGTTGATCGAGCGGTGGAATATGTGCTGCAGCATGTGGCTTCCGAAACTCCTGAAATTGCAGTATTTGACGTGAATTCGATGCAGATGGAACGGATGGCCATTTCGCATTCCGGTGCAGAGCGTACACGTGCGTATATAAAAATAGAAGATGGTTGTGAGAATCGGTGTGCATACTGTGCGATTCCAAATGCACGCGGAAATGTTGTTTCAAAGTCGAAAGACGATGTTATCCGAGAGGTAGGGGCCTTGCTTGATAACGGTTATCGTGAGATCGTGTTGACAGGAATTGAAATTGCATCCTACGGAAAGGATCTTTCTGCACCACTATCGAAGGATCCGTATCGCTTGATCGATCTTCTGGAGGAGATAGACCGTGCCTTCCTTGACTGCAATTTCCGTATACGTCTCGGATCCTTGGAGCCGACATATATGAAGCCGGATGTTGTACGTCGAATGGCGGCGTTGAAGAGTCTGGCACATCATTTTCATTTGTCTTTGCAAAACGGTGCGGACCATGTGCTGCATTTGATGAAACGAAAGTATAATATGCAAATGGTGCGCAGGATCCTTTCGGATATTCGTGCATGCATGTCAGACGTGATGTTTACCACGGATATCATGACGGGATTTCCGCAGGAAACAGAAGAGGACTTTGCGCAAACGGAAGCATTTCTTCGTGAAGCGCAGCTTTTGCATGTCCACGTTTTTCCGTATTCAAGACGGGCAAACACAGTGGCAGACCTCATGAACGGACAACTGAAAAATGAAATAAAGAATCAGCGCGCCAATATCCTGATTGCTTTGCAAAGCGAGATTACCGCGCAGATTTACCGTTCGATGGCAGGTATCGGGACAGTCACCTTGTTGTGTGAGTCTTATCATGATGGGTACATTGTCGGACATACGTCTAATTTTCTTGAGGTCCGTGTGTCTGCTTCACAGCCAATGCAAAATGAGTTTTTACGTGTCCGCATTGTTGGAAATACGGATACTTATCTGATCGGCGAACCGATGTGACCGCTGAGCGGAGACATCGGTTTTTTTATCTAAACGAAGGGGGGACACGTGTGATGGAATCCGTAAATCAAAAGCATATCTATGTGGAAAAGAAAGCGGAATTCGCATACGCGGTCCGCAGGCTTTATCGCAGCTTAACAGAAAAATTGGATATGCACACAGTTGCTTCCGTCCGTATTCTGCGATGCTTCGTCCTTGACGGGATTTCTTCTCCAAAAGCCGATGCTGACCTTGTAACATCGATGCTTGTGGATCCACGCACAGAGATCGCGGTGGATGAAGAGTCCGTCCTTACATATGCAAAACGTGCGGATGTAACATCGATCTGCGTTATGCCGCTATTTGCGAGACCCGTCGAGCGCCTCATGGAGGATGCTCTACGTATCGGATTTGATCGACAGTACGGTGAGAAGGCGACTGCCGATACCCCAAAGGAACGGGAGTTTTTCCTTCGTGCAGCAGACGTTTTTCTCATTGAGGGACAGATCAGCGACCGGCAGAAGGAAAATCTTCGTACGATGCTTGTCAATCCCGCATCGGTAATTGAGCTTTCTCTATTTTCGTTGAGTGCATTACCGCCGATCTCTCTTCGGTTTGACGATGATATTTTACCGATCCGCGGATTTCGTTCTATGGATACAGAGGCTTTAACGGCACTTGCCGTCCGTGAAAATCTCAGAATGTCTGAGGATGATCTGCTTTTTATTCAGAGCTATTTTCGTATCGATGAAAAAAGAGACCCAAATCGCTTTGAGCTCCGTATGATGGATACGTATTGGTCGGATCATTGTCGGCATATTACGTTTCTGACCGCACTTCAGGACCTCACCATTGAGGATCGTGATATCAGCGAAGCCTTTGAACTGTATTTACGTACGAGGGAGTCTCTTTACGGTGTTCGTCCGAAAAATGTTACCTTGATGGATATCGCAACTTTGCCTGCACGTTATTTTATCCGTGAGGATCGTATGCCGCAGTATTACGAAACGGGTGAAAACAATGCATTTACGATCCGTGTTGAGGCACAGACAGCAAAGGGAACAGAGCCATGGCTTCTGCATTTTAAGAATGAGACACATAACTACTCAACCGAAATGGAGCCGTATCTCGGTGCATTTTCCAGCTTTGGCGCAACGATCTCCGATCCCCTGTCTGCAAGAGCCGAGGTCTTTGCAGCGATCCGCTTGAGTGGACAGGCCCCCTTTATGAACGATCAGAAAATTCTGCAGAGGGAGCGTATCCGCAACGCTTTTATGGCACACGCAACGGCTGACGGGTTTGCCGCTTTCGGTACACAAAGCGGTATTCCGACAGGTCTTGTCCATGAATGGCTGCATCCCGGCTTTGCCGCAAAGCATATGGAGGTCTGCTTTACAGCTGCGGCAGCGCCGGAAAAAACTTTTTTTGCAAGCAGACCGATCGCCGGCGATGTTATTATTTTGATTGGAGCAAAAACAGGTCGGGACGGTCTTGGAGGAGGACTTCATTCCTCAAAAGCAAGGGCAAAAATGCACGATATTACCGATGCGGAGACC
>JAFQMO010000011.1 GCA_017414385.1 Clostridia bacterium | reverse complement strand
GGAGAATCCGGTCATTATCTGCGGTTTGTCAATCGGATCGCCGAGGAGATTGCCGATGAATATCCGAATGTTCTGATCCATACCTTTGCGTACGGCGAAACGACCGAGCCCCCCAAGGACGATACCATCGCTGCGGACAATATCATGGTTCAGCTTTGTACAACAGGCTCCTGCCATTCTCATCCGATCAAGGATTGCCCCGAGAACGAGAACTTCCGCAAGATCGTGGACGGATGGAGCAAGATCTGCAAGCATCTCTCCATTTGGAATTATACCGTGGATTTTTCCTGCTTTAATTCCATGCAGCCGTATTTCACGACCTATTTTGAGAACGTCAAGACATTTGCCGATTATCATGCCATGTACTATTATGCGCAGGGTGACAGACCCGGTGTAAACGGTGAGTTCGGTGCACTGAAGGGATATCTGCTCTCCAAGCTTTTGTGGGATCCTTATATGGACCGTGAAACATACGATACTTACATGAATGAGTTTTTGTGCGACTATTACGGCCCCGGCTGGCGCGGTATCCGTGCATTCATCGATCAGGCGGAAAAGGACTGTACCGGTCACCAGACACAGCTGTACACAAATGTAGCAGAGCTGATCCCGCTTGATGTTTCCTATATTGATGACATCATCGATGAGATGGGACTTCCCGTATATACCGTGGATGAGCTGCGGAACATGACTGAGATCGATTGGGATGCATATTATGAAGCATCGGGATATGAGGATCTGTTCCCGAACCGTTCGATCTCCATGGGCTATCGGGTGTTTGAGGAAGCATTGGCGCTTGCGGAAACCGATGTTCAGCGGATGCACATCGAGCGTTCCACCATTCAGTTGGATACGCAGACCGTCTTTATGCTGGATGCTTATTCCAATCCCAAGCTGCATTTTTTGAAGCAGCTGTTCTACCGTTTGGTATCTGTTTGTATTCAGAACGGAACACTGTCCGATGTAGACAGCTATACACTCATCTATCAGTTTGACGGTCAGATCCTCGATCCTTTGTACAAAAAGCCGTCAAATCTTGTGGAGCTGAAGGAAAAGCTGGCAAGAAAAATGCTTGACTGCGGTGTTTTCTGGATGGGCGAGGGAACGGGTTCGAATTTGTCAAAGTTCCCCTTTGAGGAATATGATTTCAGCGGTATGCCCGTAGAAGCACATACAGGCCTTGGCGGCGGTCATAAGTCATGGCTGCCCACATTTTGAGCGTTTTGTCAAAGAAATGCCCCAAGAGAGATCTGATACGACTGATATCAAAAAAGGACACCGTGCTGCACGGTGTCCTTTTTGACGATTTCTTTGATTACTGATGCTTGACAGCGTAGTTCCATGCATCTCTGCACATCTCACCAACGCTGAGCTTTGCTTCCCAGCCGAGAACTTCCTTTGCCTTGGTCGGATCCGCATAGCAAGCGGCGATATCGCCCTCACGTCTTGCCATGTATGTGATCGGCATGGGACGCTCGGATGCGATCTCAAGTGCCTGGATCAGCTCAAGAACGGAATAGCCTGTACCGGTACCGAGGTTGAATGCATCACACTCCTCGTGCTCACGTACCCACTTGATGGCAGCAAGGTGTCCCTGCGCCAGGTCAACGACGTGGATGTAGTCACGTACACCGGTGCCGTCCTTTGTAGGATAGTCGCTGCCGTATACGGTTGCGGCGGGCATCTGTCCGAGAGCAACCTTGATCAGACGGGGCATCAGGTTGTTGGGAATACCGTTGGGATCCTCACCGATCAGACCGCTTTCATGTGCACCGGTCGGATTGAAATAACGGAGCAGCGCAACGGACCAGGTCTTGTCGGAGTGGTAAATATCGCGCAGGATCTGCTCGATCATCAGCTTGGTTGCGCCGTAGGGGTTGGTCGTGCTGAGCGGGAAATCCTCCTTGATGGGAAGGGTCTTGGGAGAACCGTAAACCGTTGCAGAGGAGGAGAATACGATACGCTTACAGCCGAACTTGCGCATGGTCTGTGTCAGAATAAGAGTGCCTGCAATGTTGTTATAGTAATACTCCATCGGCATCTGAACACTTTCACCGACAGCCTTCAGACCTGCAAAGTGAATGACCTCGTCGATCTTATGATCGGTGAAGATCTTTTCCATTGCATCGCGGTCGAGCATATCCGCTACGTAGAAGGGGAAATCCTTGCCCGTAATCTTTTTCACATTCTCGATCGCTGTGATCTTGGAATTGCAGAGGTTATCGAAAACAACGATCTCCTCGCCTGCCTGCAGAAGCTCAACACAGGTATGAGAACCGATAAAGCCTGCGCCGCCTGTAACAAGAATTGCCATAATATATCTCCTTTTATGTGATTGATACTTTTTATGTGGATAGTACATATCCCTATACCATTATAGCATATTTCGTTAGAGATTGCAAGGATAATTTGGTTTCAATCTGTCAAAACGCAAAAAAAGTTTACAAAATGTCCCTGCTTTGGCAATGATTGGTGCAAAAGACAGCTCGTGCAGAAATATTCATAGAAAGTGGTGACCTTTTTTCAAAAACCTCTTGACAAACACTTTTTGTTGTGTTATAATAAGGAGGTCGAGGAGAAGGGCGGTTCTTCCTGACTTACAGAAATGCTGGTGTGGCTCAATGGCAGAGCAGCTGATTTGTAATCAGCAGGTTGTTGGTTCGACTCCGATCACCAGCTCCATATGGGGGATTTCCCGAGTGGCCAAAGGGGACAGACTGTAAATCTGCTGTCTATCGACTTCG
>JAFQMO010000095.1 GCA_017414385.1 Clostridia bacterium | reverse complement strand
TTTGAGGGATGGGATGCAGTTTGTGACTATCTGACCTTCTATGATTATTCCACCAACTTCTCCTGCTACAACAGCATGGTTCCCAATTTCTATGCTGCTCCCAAAAATTACCGTTTCTTTGCTGAAAACGGTGTAAAGGGTGTATATTCGCTTGGAACACAGTACTATCAGTCTACCAACGGTGAATTCTGTGAGCTGCGTGCATATCTGCTTTGCAAGCTGATGTGGGATCCCTATATGACTGAGGAAGAATACTTTGGTTATATGGACGAGTTTTTGCGTGATTTCTACGGCCCCGGATGGGAGGGCATCCGCGAGTTTATTGATTTGATGGAGAATTCCGCTGCGGAGAACAGGAACAGTACAAAAAAGGGATGCTTTGGCTCCTTCTATTCTCCCGAGGCGATCTTTGCCTTTGATCGCGCAGACATTACCAACGCAGTTGCAGCGCTCGAGATACCGTCCTTTACACTGGAACAGCTCCGTAATTTCAAGGATATCGATTGGGAGGCGCTCTATGAGGAGCTTGGATGCCGGTATCTTTTCCCCAATGAAACGGTTATCAAGGGTTATGAAGCCTTCTTCCGTGCGATCGAAATGGCAGAGACAGAGGAGCAGAAAGCGCATCTTGACAAGAGTATGATCCAGCTTGATGTTGTGTACTCCTTCCACCTTGCAAATCAATGTCCGAAGTCAATCATTTTGCCGATGCTCTTCAATCGGGCGTTGGAACAGTATATTGCGGACGGTTCCTTGCTCGAGGATGAGGTGACGAGCATGAAGTTTGCCTTTATGGATATTACAGACTTGTTATTACAGCAAAACGAAGCAGAGCTCATTGAATTTAACCGTACACTTGCAGAAAAGATGATCAAATACGGAATCAATGCGATTGCTGAATGTGTCTATTTGAACGATATGCCCTTTGAGGAGATCGATTTCTCGGGTGTACCCGGTGACGGTACTTCCTTGAAGGTCAACGGTTGGGTAAACTGATCGGTTGTCCTGATAAAAAGAAAACAGTCTATGATGATTCATAGACTGTTTTTTTATGCTTATTTCAGATTTTCAAGTGCGGAGAGGATACCTGCAAGTGTGTCGCGGTATTTTCCGAGCTTGACCTTTTCGCCGTCAACAACGGCAGCGGGGGCCTTTGCAACGAAGGACTCGTTTGCAAGCTTGCCTTCGACACGTGCGATCTCACGCTCGATGTTCTCGCGTTCCTTGTTGAGTCTCTGACGTTCCTTCTCGAAATCAACGAGATCTCCGAGCGGGATAAAGAGCTTTGCACAGTCGGTGACCAGCTGTACCGCGCTTTCGTCGACATAGCTGTCAACAACAGCGACCTCCGATGCGGAAGCAAGCTTCTGGAAGAAGACGGAAACTGCATCCGTGAAGGTATCCCTTGCATCGGTGACGATGAACAGCTTTGCCTTCTTGGACGGAGGAACATTCATTTCCGCACGGCGGTTACGGATCGCCTTGATCGCAGCGATCAGACGCTCCATGTGGATCTCCTCGCGGGAGAAATCAAGTGCGGGATCATAGGTCGGATATGCGGAGAGCATAATGGTATCGCCCTCATGCGGCAGCTTCTGCCAGATCTCCTCTGTGATAAACGGCATGAACGGATGAAGCAGCTTCATGGTTCCGCCGAGAACATAGGTGATGACATTCTGCGCAGTCAGATTTTCCTCGGTTCCGACGGCGTTCAGTCTCGGCTTGACAAGCTCAATATACCAGTCGCAGAAAATATCCCAAATGAAATCGTAAAGATTGGAGAGCGCAATGCCGATCTCGTACTTCTCAAGGTTTGCACCGATGTCGCGGACTGCCTTGTTATAAAGGGAGAGGATCCACTTATCCTCAATGCAGAGCTTCTCGGGAGCGGGAAGGGTACAGGTATCAATGTCCAGATTCATGAGAACGAAGCGTGCTGCGTTCCAGATCTTGTTGGTGAAGTTTCTTGCTGCTTCGATCTTTTCGTCGGAGAAGCGCATATCGTTTCCGGGTGCGTTGCCGGTCGCGAGCGCAAAGCGCAGTGCATCTGCACCGTACTTGTCAATGATTTCCAGAGGATCGATACCGTTTCCGAGTGACTTGGACATCTTTCTGCCCTGTGCATCACGTACCAGACCGTGGATCAGAACGGTGGAGAACGGCTTTTCATTCATATATGCCATGCCGGAGAAGATCATACGGGAGACCCAGAAGGTGATGATGTCATAGCCTGTGACAAGTGTGCTTGTCGGATAGAACATCTTCAGATCCTCTGTTTCATCGGGCCATCCAAGTGTGGAGAAGGGCCAGAGCGCGGAGGAGAACCAGGTATCGAGTGTGTCGGGATCCTGTCTCATTTCACCGCCGCAGACGGGACACTTGCAGGATTCGTCCTTTGTGACCACCATTTCATTGCAGGCATCACAGTAGAATGCGGGGATACGGTGTCCCCACCAAAGCTGACGGGAGATACACCAATCACGGATGTTTTCCATCCAATGGAAATAGTTTTTATCAAAACGCTCGGGAACAAACTTGATCTCGCCGGAGCGGACAACATCGATGGCGGGCTTTGCAAGTGTTTCCATCGCGACAAACCACTGCTTGGAGACCATCGGCTCGATCGTGGTATGGCAGCGATAGCAGGTACCGACCTCATGTACACGCGGCTCTACCTTCTTCAAAAGGCCGAGCTCCTCCAGATCGGCAACAATGGCACGGCGCGCTTCTTTGGTGGTCATGCCTGCGTACTTTCCGCAGTCGAGAACCTCCGGCTCACCGACGGATGCCTTGCCTGATGCAAACAGCTCGTCGCAGGCAGCCTTGTCGGCAGCACCTGTCATGTGACCGTCGTAGGTGAATACACGGACGAGGGGCAGAGAATGACGCTGACCGACCTCAAAGTCGTTGGGGTCATGTGCGGGTGTGATCTTAACGACACCGGTACCCTTGGTCATGTCTGCATGCTCGTCACAGACGATCGGGATCTCTTTTCCGATCAAAGGAAGGATGACGTGACAGCCGTGCAGATGTGCATAACGGGGATCATCGGCGTTGATGGCAACCGCGGTATCACCGAGCATGGTCTCGGGACGTGTGGTAGCGATCTCAAGCATCTCGCCCGTTTCCTTGATGGGATAGAGCAGATGCCAGAAGCTGCCGTTCTGTTCTTCATATTCGACCTCTGCATCGGAGATGGAGGTCATACAGCAGGGACACCAGTTGATCATGCGGTTTCCGCGGTAGATCAGGCCCTTCTCGTACAGACGTACAAATACTTCCTTTACGGCACGGGAACAGCCTTCATCCATGGTGAAGCGCTCTCTCGTCCAGTCGCAGGAGGAGCCGAGACGCTTGAGCTGGGAGATGATACGGCCGCCGTACTGCTCCTTCCATTTCCAGGCACGATCCAAAAATGCCTCGCGTCCGATCTCTTCCTTTGTGAGACCTTCCTTGCGCATTGCTTCTACGATCTTGACCTCTGTTGCAATGGATGCATGGTCGGTTCCGGGGACCCAGAGGGTACGGAAGCCCTGCATACGCTTGTGACGGATGAGGATGTCCTGCAGGGTATTGTCGAGCGCGTGTCCCATGTGCAGCTGACCGGTGATGTTGGGAGGCGGAATGACAATGGTGTAGGAGGGTGCATCACGATCTGTATCGGGCGTGAAGTATCCCTTTTCACTCCATTCCCGATAGAGTCTGTCCTCCAGCTCATTGGGCGCGTATGTTTTTGCGAGTTCTTGTTTCATTGTTTTATCCTTTCTTGTACATGTTTGGTACGGCGCAATATTGATGCACAGTTCGCATCATTGCACAGATGTTATGAAATACGATTAGTTTTCTTCCCAGTTGTGGAAGAATGCGGTGATGTCATCGTCGTCCTCAAGTGCATCGAGGAGCTTTGTCATATTGGTGATCGCAGCTTCGTCTGTCAGTGTGACGTAAGACTGCGGAATCTTGTCCTCTTCAGCGGAAAGATAGGTGTAGCCCTTGTCGGAGAGTGTCTTTGCGACAGCGGCAACGTCATCAACCTCTGTATAGATCTCAAAGACTTCGTCTTCAGCGGAAAAGTCGGTGGCACCTGCCTCAAGCGCATCCTCCATCAGCTGATCCTCGTCAACATCTTCCTTTTCAATGATAATAAGACCCTTGTCCTCAAAAAGGAACGAGACACAGCCGACGGTACCGAGGTTTCCGCCGTACTTGTCAAAGTAATGGCGAACGTTTCCGGCTGTACGGTTACGGGAGTCGGTGGTAGCCTGAACGATAAAGGCAATGCCGGAGGGACCGTAACCCTCGTATGTGATCTCCTCATAATCTGCAGCATCGGCAGAGGACGCCTTCTTGATGATACGGTCGATATTGTCGTTGGGAACGTTGAGTTTCTTTGCCTTTGCTATCAGAGCGGCAAGCTTGGAGTTGGAAACGGGATCAGGACCGCCTTCCTTGACGGCAACCGACATTTCTTTACCGATCTTGGTAAATACCTTTGCGCGCTGCGCGTCGGTTTTTTCTTTTTTGTGTTTGATATTGTTCCATTTGGAATGTCCGGACATAATCTTTTCTCCTTTATGGTTTTGGGTCAGACCCTATGAAATTCTTTTTTGCAGAGTGAGAATGTGGAATGCGAAGTGAATGAAAGTTCTTTTTGCCTTCTTTTTCTTTGAGGAAAGAAAGGGATAAGCAGAACGAATTCTCAGTTCCCGTTATTGCAGAGTGAGAATGTGGAATGCGAAGCGAATGAAAGTTCTTTTTGCCTTCTTTTTCTTTCGAGGAAAGAAAGGGAAAAGCAGAACGAATTCTCAGTTCCCGTTATTGCAGAGTGAGAATGTGGAATGCGAAGCGAATGAAAGTTCTTTTTGCCTTCTTTTTCTTTCGAGGAAAGAAAGGGGT
>JAFQMO010000094.1 GCA_017414385.1 Clostridia bacterium | reverse complement strand
GGTCGGCGCGTTCATGTACGTTGGAGGAGATCCCTTAAAGGCGATGTTCACCCTCTATCAGGTCATGAGCGAAAAAGTAGGAGGTAACACACCTATTATCGTATTCCTCGTTGTATTGGGTATTTTGGTCGTTCTGATGCAGAAGTCGGGTGGCGCAAAGGCATACGGAGACTGGGCAGGAAAGAAGATCAAATCCAAAGGCGGTGCACTGGCTGCGACTGCGGGTCTCGGTTGTCTGATCTTCGTTGATGACTATTTCAACTGTCTGACAGTCGGTTCCGTCATGCGTCCCGTAACCGACAAATTCAAGATCGCACGTTCCAAGCTTGCTTACATGATCGATGCAACAGCTGCTCCCGTTTGTATCATCGCACCGATCTCCAGCTGGGCAGCCGCTGTCGCAGGAGAGCTCTAGGGTGACGGTCTGATGGTCTTTATCAGCACGATACCCTTCAATGTATATGCTCTTCTCACCATTATCATGGTATTTGCACTCTGTTTCTTCAAGTTTGACTTCGGTAAGATGAGGCGCAACGACCTTATTGCAGAAAAGACAGGTGACCTCTTCGCAGGTGAGTCTGAGGACGGTCAATCCTCTGACGAGGTTGCCGCAAACCCAAAGGGCAAGGTTCGTCATCTCGTGATCCCCGTTATCATCCTGATCATCTGTTGTATCGGCGGTATGATCTACACCGGTTTCTTCTATAACTGGGATACCGGTCTGATCGATTCCGCACTGCAATCCGCGAATGTCATCGAAGCCTTTTCCAACTGCGATGCAGGTATGTCTCTTGCCATCGGTTCTACCTTTGCACTGATCATCATTGCTGCGTACTATATGATTGCACGTGTTGTTTCCTTCAAGGAAATCATGGGAAGCTTTACGGAAGGCTTCAAGGCAATGGTTCCTGCGATTCTCATTCTGACCTTCGCATGGTCAATCTCCGGCATCATGGGTGCAAAGGGCGGTTATCTCGATGCACAGGCGTTCGTTGAAACAAACCTCGCGAACAGTGCATTCCCGCAGTTCCTCTTCCCCGCAGTTTTCTTCATTCTTGCAGGCCTGATCGCATTTGCAACGGGTACCTCCTGGGGTACATTCGGTGTCCTCGTCCCGATCGCAGTCACCATTCTCGGCGGCAGCGGTACCCTTACCATCCTCACTGTTTCCGCAACACTCGGCGGCGCTGTATACGGTGACCACATTTCCCCCATCTCCGATACAACGATCCTTGCATCTGCGGGTGCGCAGTGTAATCACGTCGATCACGTCAGAACACAGCTTCCCTATGCAACCCTGGTTGCTGTGATCGCTGCAGTTGCTTATGTTGTAGCAGGTGCATGTGTCGCTCTCGGCAGTGTTTTGACCTGTGTCATCATGTGGGCAGCAGCATTGCTTCTCTTTGCCGTTTCCACATTTGTAATCAAGAAAACATCCAAGGAAAACGCATAATCTGATCCGTCAAGGGGTTTGCTGTAAAAAACAGCAGACCCCTTTGTTTTTGATACATAAATGAAAAGATACGAAAAATTCCGGATAACGAAGCTGTCAAAAATGAATTCCGGTATTGTTTTTTTCAAATATTTATGTTATAATGTTCTCAAAGGAGGGATTTCGATGTATCCTGTTTTACTGACAGCATTCGGTGTCGGCGGAGCAACCGTGTTCGGTGCGCTGCTCGGTTTTCTATTCAAAAAGCCTTCTCACAAGCTCAATGATGTTTTGCTGTCCTTTGCCGCGGGTGTCATGCTGACGGCCGCTGTGGTCGGGCTCGTTCTTCCCTCTCTCGAATACGGCGGAGGCGGTATCCGTGCACTTTCCGTTACCGTTCTCGGACTTTTTTGCGGCGCATTGTGCTTAAATTTGATTGACAAGCTGGTTCCGCACCTTCATAGGATCACAGGTATCGATAACGAGCTCCATCCGGAGCGTTCTGCGCAGATCAACAAAATCCTGTTATTCGTGATTGCGATCGCCATTCATAATCTCCCGGAGGGAATTGCTGCAGGTGTCAGCTTCGGTACAGATGATATTTCGGGCGCCCTCATCGTCGCCTCCGGTATCGCGCTGCAGAATATCCCCGAGGGTATGGTCATTATCGCACCTATGATCTCAGCCGGTATGAGTCACAGACGGACCTTTGTCATTGCAATGATGACCGGTGTTGTCGAGGTACTCGGAACGTTGATCGGCTATTTTGCAGTCAGCATTTCCACGATCATCCTGCCCTTCGCACTTGCATTTGCAGCGGGCACCATGCTTTATGTGATCAGTGACGAAATGATCCCCGAAACACACGCACACGGAAACGAGCGGGAAGCAACTTATGCGCTGCTCGCAGGCTTTTCTGTGATGCTGATCTTTGACGTCCTTCTTGGATAATCGTACACTTTATCTCTTCTTTCCATATGCAAACAATTTTTCAACCATATTCTACTCAAATAAGATAGGAAGTACACCTATGAAAACAAACAAGTATGCCGGAACACAGACTGAGAAAAACCTGGAGGCCGCATTTGCCGGAGAATCCCAAGCACGCAACAAGTATACCTATTTTGCTTCCAAGGCAAAAAAGGACGGCTTTGAGCAAATTTCCGCTCTCTTCTTAAAGACTGCCGATAACGAAAAGGAACATGCAAAAATGTGGTTCAAGGAGCTCAACGGTATCGGTGATACCGCTGAAAACCTTGCACACGCAGCAGACGGCGAAAACTACGAGTGGACCGATATGTACGAGGGTTTTGCAAAGACTGCCGAGGAGGAGGGCTTTGTTGAGCTTGCAAAGAAGTTCCGTCTTGTTGCTGCGATCGAGAAGCACCACGAGGAGCGTTACCGCGCACTTCTTCACAACCTGGAAATGGCTGAGGTATTTGCAAAGAGCGAGGTCAAGGTTTGGGAATGCCGCAACTGCGGACACATCGTTGTCGGCACCAATGCTCCCGAGGTATGTCCCACTTGTGCACATCCGCAGAGCTATTTCGAGATCCACGCAGAAAATTATTGATTTTCAGTCTTACCGCCCCGCAAGACCTGCCGGGCGGTAAGACTGCATCATACATTCGCAGAAAGAAAGGATAAACATCATGGCAAAGAAAAGAAAGAAAGTCGTCAATCAGGTCAGCGCCAAGCCGCAGCAGCCGACGACCAATAGCAAACGCCCCCTCATCATCGTACTGTGCATCGCTATTTTCACCCTTCTGCTCGTTGGCGGTGTCACCGCTGCCCTGGTCTTTGGCCCGGAACCCGAGCCCG
>JAFQMO010000093.1 GCA_017414385.1 Clostridia bacterium | reverse complement strand
GTGCACTGAAAGAAAACGATGCCTTTACACAGGCAAATATCCCCGTAGCGGTGGAGGAAGATTTCCTCTGTGCCATCGACCTTGCCCGCGCGCTTGCAAGCAAGGGGGATACGGTAATCCTCTCACCCGCTTGTACCAGCTTTGACGCATTCCCGAACTTTGAGGTACGCGGTCGGACCTTCAAGCAGCATATTCTGCAATACCGGGATCAACACACCACACAGACACCGCATGAACATGAATAGAAAGGATGTTTCCGATAACGGAAGCGAACGAAATACGATGAATATCACATCATTTTCCGACACGATCCTCTCCCTCACCAAGGAAGCGGAGATCGCGCTCGCCGAGCGCTTTGCCCATTTTGATGCAGTCTCATTCCAAGGGACAAAGCGTGTGCTTGCTGCATTTGCCGAGTATCGCGTATCCGAGGGTATGTTTGCGGGTACAAACGGCTACGGCTACGATGACAAGGGCCGCGACACGCTTGAGAAGATCTATGCAGACGTATTCGGTGCAGAGGCAGCGCTGGTGCGTCACTCGATTGCCAACGGTACCCATGCGCTGACCATCGGCCTTTTCGGCCTTCTGCGTCCCAATGACATTCTGCTCTCCGTTACGGGCGCCCCCTATGATACCCTGCATGAGGTCATCGGCTCAGACGGAAAGAACGCCGGAAACGGATCCCTTGCGGATTTCGGCGTCGAATACCGTCAGATCGATCTGCGTCCTGACGGCACTGTCAACGATACTGCCATCGCAGACACGCTCGATCAGATCGGTGACCGTGTCAAGGTCGTATTTATTCAGCGTTCCAAGGGATACTTGAACCGTCCGACGCTGTCTGTTTCCGAGATCGGCAGGATCGCCGTACTCGCACATGAGCATGCACCGAACGCATTCGTGATGGTTGATAACTGTTACGGTGAATTCACCGAAGAAATGGAGCCGACCGCTGTCGGTGCCGATCTGATCGTCGGCTCTCTGATCAAAAATCCCGGCGGCGGTATGGCGGAATCCGGCGGCTATTTTGCAGGGACGGCACGCGCGATCGAGCTTGTTTCCTACCGTCTGACCTCCCCCGGAACGGGCGCAGAGGTAGGCTCTACACTCGGGAATAACCGCTCCATGTACAAGGGCTTCTTTTACGCCCCTCATTCCACCGCACAGGCATTGAAGACCGCAGCGCTTGCCGCGTACCTCTTTGAAAAGCTCGGCTGTACCGTTGAGCCCGGCTGGAATGATCCGCGTTATGACATCATTCAGACCATTCAATGCGGTACGCCCGACGGCTTGATCGCCTTCTGCCGCGGTATTCAATCCGGCTCTCCCGTCGATGCATATGTCTCACCCGAGCCTTGGGCAATGCCCGGCTATCAGGACGAGGTCATCATGGCTGCAGGCGCATTCACACAAGGCTCCTCGATCGAGCTTTCCGCTGACGGACCGCTCCGCCCGCCTTATACCGCATATCTGCAGGGCGGACTTACCTATGAGTCCGGCAAATACGCCATTATGCTCGCAGCAGATGCCATGCTGAAAACAAAGCAAAACTAACGGGTGCAAAAAGGAGTAGCGATCATGTCCGAATATCAAGCAAACCGTTATCCAATGCAGATCTCTCCCGTTTGTCGCAGCACCATCTGGGGCGGAAACCGTATGCGTGAACGCTTCGGCTTTGTGTCATCGGAGGAAAATATCGCTGAGGCGTGGATGCTCTCTGCGCGCGACGATCACCCCGCAACCGTTCAGAACGGTTTCCTTGCGGGAAAGCGCATCGACCATGTGATTGCTGAGGATCCCTCTCTGATCGCAGTGTCCAATACAGAACCCGTTTGCCCGCTTCTGATCAAATTCATTGATGCAGAAGACAAGCTGTCTGTTCAGGTCCATCCCGATGATGCTTATGCACAGGCTGTAAATGCCCCCGACCCGCGCGGAAAAACGGAGATGTGGGTTATTTTGGAGGCTGCACCGGATGCGGCGCTCATTATGGGAACCAAGCGTGCATGCTCTCCGGCGGAGCTGCGCGATGCCATTGAAAGCAATACGCTTTTGTCCCTACTGCAGCGTGTTCCCGTCAAAAAGGGGGACGTTTTCTTCATCCCCTCAGGGTTGATCCACGCCATTGGCGAAGGAATCCTTTTGGCGGAAATTCAACAGAACTGTGATACGACCTATCGTGTTTATGATTATGAAAGACGTCAGGCAGACGGATCTCTGCGCCCGCTTCACATTGAG
The DNA here is from genome assembly GCA_017414385.1 of Clostridia bacterium. Taxonomy (GTDB): domain Bacteria; phylum Bacillota; class Clostridia; order Oscillospirales; family CAG-272; genus RGIG3925. The sequence continues at coordinate 638 of JAFQMO010000093.1, read as the reverse complement.
GATTCGATTGCGTGCAGCCGCCATTTCACAGCCGAGGAGATCGATGCGCTCCGCTTTGAAAATGGTGACCGCAATACTCTTGCAGACTGCAAATACTTCCGCGTAACAGAAGAGACGGTACCAGATTCCCGATGCTTCTGTGTCGGTGCAGACAGCTTCGTTTCCCTGCTCGTCACAAGCGGCAGCGGCACCCTCTCTCATGCGGGTATCCATTATCCGCTGTTTGCCGGCGCAAGCTATTTCCTTCCCGCAGATATGGGAGAATACACCGTATGTTGTACAAAAAAGGAAGAACCGCTCTGTATGATTCTCTCCAAGCAATAAAATGCAAAAGGTACCCGCTTGATAACGGGTACCTTTTTATATTCATGATACCAATGTCTGTTTTCGGTATTAGGTGTTGGCGGGCCCTCTGCGTTTCACAACAGCCTCCGTAACGTTTCGCATCACCTCAACACCGTCCTGATTCCATATCCGCATACAGATCTCAACAAGGCCGTTCCGTTCGCTGCGGACGGTCAGTGCCGTCACCTCAGCCTCTGCCTCCAAGACATCGCCCGCATACACAGGCTTTTTCCACTCGATCTTCGTCGACACGCCCGCAATCAGCTCATCTCCGATCAGATCCTGCTCAAGGT
>JAFQMO010000092.1 GCA_017414385.1 Clostridia bacterium | reverse complement strand
CCTTTCTTCTTAATGGCTATTCCTGCGGCTTTTTTTTCTTGTCGGCGATTGTAGTTGGTGATGAAATTTCCATCTGTTTTATACTGAATCCAAATTTCTCACATATTTCTCGTCTTGTTTTTCCTTGCGCTCTTAATTCCAATATTTCTATTTCATAATTCTGTATGTGTCGATATCCTCTGGACATAAAAAATTCCTCCTATGGTAGATATATCTATTCTACCATAGGAGGCTCTTTTTTTCAATTGTCCGTTTTTAACGGACTTGTGCAGTTGGTATCAACTCTTTTTTGATCATAGAATCAGCAAAACTACACATCCTCATCATCCGCGTCCGTCACAGTGTCCTCTGCATCGACATCGGAATCACCGGAAAGCACTGTATCAAAGCTTCTTGTTTCTGTATTGTAAACACTGACCGTAGTTCCGTCGGAATTATACTCAGCCATGATCGCCTCGTATTCCTCCTCGGAAAACAGATATCCGATTCCCATGAATTCGCGGTCTGCTGCGACAGCAGTCTGTTCTGCAGTCTGCGCGTTTTCCTCAGACCGCAGGAAGCTGCGGACTTGAACATCGGCACCGCCGATGGTAATATCGCGCTCGGTTCCCGGATCCACAGTTGGAATCGCCATTGCCTCTTCAAATATGGAAACATCAGGCAATGCCTCAGGGTCAACAAGCCCCCTGTCCTCATCGGATCCCTCTTTCTCATCCGTATCCATATTCTCTGAGGGAAGCAAATAATGATCTCCGTACATATGCGGTAGCACATCATAAAAATCACCGTCATCTTCACGGAATAGGTTCCTTGCCCGGATAGTAAATTTTTTCGGTTTTTTTGCCTTCTGTCTGTTTTTGCGTCTGCGTTTTGTTTCAGCGCGCTTTTGATTGACATATGCTTCCATTTCCGAAAGCAAATCATTCTGTTTCGCCTTCGCATCGGCTGCTTGTTCTTCATCATGTGTTTCAGAAGATCTTGCAAACAGCGAAAGCTTCTTCTTTTTCTTTTTAACGGTCTCGTTTGGCGGATATGCGGACTCCTCTTGCTCCTTTTGATTTCGGAACATATGGAAAAGCGCAGTGATCTGCATGTGCCGCTCCTCCGTCTCCTCATCAAAGCCTCCTGTCGCCGGATTCTCCTTCATACGAACAAGCATCTTGATGCACTCGGTAAGTACAGTTTGAATCAAAGCCCACACGAGAATGATCAGAATTGCCGGGAGCTTGAATGCTTCAATACCAAAAAGCATACCAAATTTCGGGAAGAGGAAAAACAAAAGAATAAGCTCAAACAATCCTAAAAGATAGAGTGTCTGCAATGTATTCATTCGAATACCGGGTCTCCATATGTATTCCTCTGTTTGTACAGAAAAGAGCGTTATGACACCAATCAGACAGGATGTCAAAAAGAGAACCGTTCCCTGCTGAAGTCCTGTTTCCGCAAAACCGGAAAAGCTTGCAAAAAACGATGCAAGGATCGCAGAAGCAGCCCAGCAGATACCCGTCAAAACAGATGATATATTCCTCTTGATGGGATGCTCAAGCCATGGCTTTGCTTCGTAGCCGGAGCGCAGAATGTCATTGGAGGGCTTCTGAAGTGCAAGGATCAAAACGACCATGAAATCGGCAAATAAACCAAGAAACAATGTTTGTACTGCAGACATTCCTTCTTTGGAAAAAAGGATGTTGTAAAACACCAAAATAAAGCGTGCCGTCTGCGATGTGATCAAAAATTTCATGATGCGCACAATGTTCATTTCCGTATTCTTGGCGACTCCGATCGTATCAAGCATAGCACGAAAACCGCCGATACCGCGTTCCTCTGCATCAGAAACAATGATATCCGATTCAAATTTGAGCGCCTCGCAGCCATCCTCAGCAGTGCTTTCAGAAACCTTGGATACGACGGTGTCATGATGCCCCGCTACAGAAACATCACTCTTAACGGAAATATTCTGAGCAAAGGATACGTCTGCAGCGCGCAGAAGGCACAGGTCCTCAAGCTGCTTACCGACAACACCGACTACCTCTCCTTCACCATGCAAGTATTCGATAAGCTCCATTTTTTGCTTTGTGTTCAATCCACAGTACAAGCGGTAGTAGGATGCGTTGGTCCGTCGGATACTCTCCTTCATTTGACGCAAGGAAAGCGAATCGGTACATTGATCGTTTTTATCGATGATACCTACCTGCTTTGCAAAATGGATCTCAGCGGAAACAGGACGGTCACTTGTCATGATAACCTTGATTCCGGCTTCCTTTGCGTCCTGAATAAACTGACCGATACCGCGAAGATACGGAATTCTGAATGCAACAAAGCCTTCAAAAACCATTTCCCTTTGTGCGGCACCAATATATTTCAGGGTTTTATAGGGATAACTCTTGGAGGCAACCGCAACCACTGCATACGTCTGACGGATCAGTTTTCGATATGCGATCATAATATTGTTTTTGAGCTCCTTGGTCAGGAGCATCATGCGGCCGTCTTTATAATAATAGGAACAATGCTCAATGATTTTCTCTGTTTCACCACGTGAAATGGCGATCATTTGATTCTTATGTGAAACAAGCGATGTCTCAAAATCAGAATCGCCGATACTCGAGCGATGATCAAACAGCGGATATGCACGGTCAAGTCGAATATTGTATATATCCATTCGGCGTGCAAGGTTCAAAATAGCCGTCTCTTCCTCAGTCTGTCTCATACGGTTTCCGTTCATTGAGCCAAGCTGATTCAAGTATGCTTCACCGTACATACCGGTTGACAAGATCGAAAACAAGATCGGGCGTTCCATGGCCCGCCGTCCGCGGCGGTCCGAAATGTCGTAGAGCTTATCCTCAACAAAAATTCGGTCCGCAACCGTATTTCTCGTTGAGAATATCCCCTCCTTTGGCACAATCAAACAGCTGATATTGCGCAGACTTTCCATGCACAACGGATTTTTCAGGATCGCACCTGCCTGGTTTTCATCGCGGAAGAGCTGCACGGTCTGCTGTACTGTACAGGCCAAAATAACATAACCGAACGCGACATACATTTCGCTCATGGTTGACACAGCAAACGAAAGACTTCCGATAAAGCTGGAAAAGAGAGAATTATTCATTCCGGGCATCAAAAAGTCGACGAAGGTCATGACAAATACCGCAGCAATGACAACCAAGCTCCAGATCCTGCTGATTCTTTGCAAATGTCCGAGAAGGGGCATGCTCTCGTGGGAAATGATCGGACGGTTTTTGTCCTTTGCCACAATGACCGTTGCATCCCCGGTCGCACAAACCAACGCCATTGCAGTTCCCGATGTGACAAGTGTTCCTGCAAAAGCCATATTCCGCTGATTCTGCGGCTGCACGGTTTCGTGCATCTCGATATCGGCAACCTTATATTTCAGGTGACCTCGACCAAACAATCGCTCCTCATCCACACAGAAATCCTCTGCCGAGATCAAACGTACATCGGCCGGAACGATATCACCCCGGGATAAACAGATCAAGTCCCCGGGAACGAGCATCTTCTGATCGATCATAAACAAGCGGCCGTCACGGATCACACGCACGACAGGAAGCGTATATCGATCCATACCCTCAAGAATCCTTTGGGATTTCGCATAGATGAGCAGCGTAACAAGCAAATTGATCGCCACAAGAGTAACAAGCACCCATGCACTTTTGCTTTCCTCGAAAATCGCCGCAATCAGTGCCGTTGCGATCAAAAGATACGAGGTATAGTCGAACGTAATGCTCTTTAGACAATTATAGAATGTGATTTTGGAAACCGGATAGATTTCATTTTTTCCATGCTTTCGCATGACCGAACGGGCTGCCTTGCGCGTAAGTCCCTCTTTTTTTGAGGTCTTCAGCTTTTCTGCCACGGCATCTCCCGTCATCTGATACCAGTTGTCAATCATTTGTGAAATCTCTCTTTTTATTTATTCGCATGAACGGCAAGATATTCTTTACCGTTTCCGTCCTGTTCAATTCCGATCGTCACATAACGAACCGCATCACGATACCCCTCTATAATGCAGGTTGCGATCGCATCCTCTACGTGTGTCTGGATATAACGACGCATATTACGCGCACCGTACTTGCGGCTGAAGGATTCCTTTGCAATCAGAGCAAGTGCCTCCTCGGTGTAGATAAGCGTGATATCACGCTCCTCCAGAGACAGAACAAGGTCACGCATCATGATCTGTGCGATCTGTTTGAAATCATCCTCATCCAATGAACGGAAGGTGATGATCTCATCCACACGGTTGATAAACTCCGGTCGCAAAAAGGACAACAGCGCCTTTTCTGTACGATTTTCGGAAATTGCTTTTTCCTCGGACAGAAAGCCTGCCGTATTATCGTTGGTATTGGATCCGGCATTGGTTGTCATAACGATAACAGTATTCTCAAAATTGACCTCACGTCCGTGTGCGTCAGTCAAACGGCCGTCATCCAATATCTGCAGAAGGATGTTCATAACATCGGGGTGCGCCTTTTCGATCTCGTCAAACAGAACAACGGAATACGGCTTACGACGAATCTTCTCCGTCAACTGACCTGCATCATCATAACCGACATATCCGGGAGGTGAGCCAATCATACGGGAAACTGCATATTTCTCCATATACTCCGACATGTCCAAACGAATCAACGCATCGGGAGTATCAAAAAGCTCCTTTGCAAGTGTTTTGACAAGCTCTGTTTTACCGACACCGGTCGGACCGGCAAAGATAAAGGACACCGGCTTTTTCTTATAGGAAACCCCTACTCTGCTGCGACGAACAGCACGCGCAACAGCATCAACCGCTTCGTCCTGGCCGATGATACGTGCACGAAGACGGTCAGCAAGATGATCCAAACGCTCAAACTCACTCTGCGTAATACTGGAAGCAGGGATACCGGTCCATACCTCGATCACCCGTGCAAGTGCTTCAACATCAAGACAGACCTCATCTCTCTTTGCAGAGAGACGTTCGAATTCCTCCATATTCTGAAGCTCAAGCGACTTCAATTCCGCAAGACGCGCATATCTATGATTGGCTGTTTCGCTCGATTCATCGGCGGAGGGATCTGCGTTTTCCAATATTTCACGCTCAGCTCGATTCTCTGTCATTGTTTTTTCCAAACGGTACAGTGCCTCGATCTCAGGTGAATGCAGCGCTACATATGCGGATGCCTCATCCAAAAGATCGATCGCTTTATCCGGCAAAAAGCGATCCGTGATATATCTCTCACTCATATTGACCGTCCTTTTGACGATCTCATCGGAAATACCGATTCCGTGATACTTTTCATAATACGCTTTGATACCGCGAAGAATGGTAATCGTATCGTCGATCGATGGCTCTTCAACAATGATCGGCTGGAAACGTCTTTCAAGTGCCGCATCCTTTTCAATATATTTACGGTATTCCGTCAGTGTCGTCGCGCCGATCACCTGGATCTCGCCACGGGAAAGCGCAGGCTTGAGAATGTTTGCGGCATTCATGGATCCCTCGGCATCTCCTGCTCCTGCGATTGTGTGTACCTCATCGATCACGAGAATGATATTTCCAAGCGCCTTGATCTCAGCGATCAACCCCTTCATTCTGCTCTCAAACTGTCCGCGGAACTGTGTTCCCGCTACAAGTGCAGTCAGGTCAAGCAGGTGTACCTCCTTGTTCTGCAGCTTGAATGGGACATCACCCGCTGCAATTTTTTGAGCAAGCGCCTCAGCGATGGCGGTCTTACCGACACCCGGCTCACCGATCAGACAGGGATTGTTTTTTTGTCTGCGACAGAGGATCTGCAAAAGACGGGCGAGCTCTCGGTCACGTCCAATGATGCTGTCAAGTTCTCCTTCGCGCGCACGCTTGGTGAGATCAACACAGTACTCATCCAAAAACTTCTTTTTTTTCTTTTTGTCCTTATTGCGCGGGCGCTCCGATGATGGATCCTGTTTGCGAGAGGAGGACAAGCCGAACATTCCGCCAAAGGGTGCATTTCCAAACAATTTTTCCAAATTAACAGCAGGTGCACGTCCTTCATCGGAATCTTCTTCGAGCTCTGCAAGCATACCGTCTTCGGCGGAAGCATCGCCGTTCTCATCCATATCTTCCGCATCGTCCATCGACATCGCCAACTGCTCCAGATCCGCATCCATGCGTTCCAACTGCTCATCATCGATACCCATTTTTTCAAGCATATCATTTACAGGACCGATACCGAGTTCCTTCGCACACTTGATGCAAAGGCCCTCATTGATAGACTCACCGTTCTCTAAGCGTGTCATAAAAACAACGGCAACTCTTTTCTTACATCTTGAACATAATTTCATAAAAACCTCACTATTACCAAAGAAAAGGGGCAGATATCAGGCAACAAACTCCCCGCCGATCAGAAAACGGAACAGCGTTCCGTCAGCAACCTCGGGAGGAAGCGTTCCATTGGCACAGAGAATACCAAAAAGGAAGGCCAAAATCTGTGCAGCGACCCAAACGTATACAATGCCGAGCACAGCTCCGCAAACACCTCCCAAAAAGCTGTTTGCCTGCTGCAAAAGCGGCAATCTTGTCAAAAGCGAAAAGAACGAAAACACCAAACGAAGTAACAGATATGCCACGACAAATACAAGCAAAAATGCAGCGATCTCGGAGATACGCTGTGAAATCGGCTCTGAAATGGAGTTTGCCAGGGATGCAACATTTGCATCCAACGCATCAAAATCAGCCACACCTTCCAGCCGTTCTGCTAATGTTGAATCCGCGGCGCCGCCAAGCGCAGCGATCTTATCCATCGTCTGTCGTACAACCTGCGAAACGGCATCAACGGCTTGGTCCAACGTTAATTCGATTCCTTTATATGCGTTTTCAAGGATACCGGAAACCGTTCTCTGCATCATGGGAGCAAACACGTGCACCTCAAGCAGATCCTCAACGACAAACGCAAACATCTTCGAGATGATCACCGCACCGATAACGGAAGCAAGACCGGATACGGTCTTCATAAAGCCCCGTTTGATGCTGATAATCAGCGTAGCTGCAAAAATGAAGATCAAAACACCGTCCGTGATCCATCCATACGGTATCATATGCATCATTCCTTTCATTATTTCCTGTCAATACAAAAGCAAATGATTCACTTATCAGGTACCGCCAAAGAAGAAGCTGTTGATATCAATGACCTTTGTCTGATCCGCATAACAAAGCATCAATGTATTCTTATCCAATGCCTGTATGGTGATACAGTTGGTATCGATCTCCTTCACGATCTGATTGCCTGTTTCCATACTGATGCGCATAATGGAACGGTCAAGCAAAACATACAGCGCACCGTCATGAATCATAAGCTTGGATATTTCACCATTTACATTTCCGACGTATATGATCTCTCCCCGGCCATCGGTCACCGTTACCTCGTAGTTGGAACCTACAATGTTTTTATTCATGGAATAATACGTATATTCCCCTGTTGTATCAATGGTTGTCGGAGAGAAACTGCCGTACGAAACGGAACGAACAAGCTCACTGTTTTTATCGTAAAAATAGATTGCTTTTCCACCGATCAAAACGTATCCGCCGTCACCGGTATACCGAACACGATAGATCACCTCATCCTCAATACGGAACTGCGCCTTTTTTTCTTCTTTATCCGTTTGACAAAGCAAAATTTCGGTATAACTGAGTCCGTTTTCTCCGGTCCCGAGTGCCGCGATAATGAACTCCTTATCACCCTTTTTGAAGGCAGCATCCATGATCAGCTTGTCCGGCGTATACCAGCGGTAAATCTGCTCAAAATTTTTGTTATATACATATACGGCTGATCTGTATTCCATTGTTCGTGTAACGATCAAAAAGGTTCCGGAATCACTGAGCGCAGCACCGCCGATGCCGTACGGGAAGGACTCCTCATATTCCTTGGAAAGAGAATTATATACCTGAAAGGTCGTTCCGCCAAGATTATACACCAACATATATTGGTCGGAGCAAAGCAGCTGCGGAGAAGCATTGCTTTGTGTCAGATCAAGGATCGCCTCGCCTGCAAGATCGTATACTTGTATTTTATCGTAACCCACAACCGCAAGTCCGTTTCTGTATATGCCAAAACGAACGATGGAATCGATGTCACTGTGGTAAATGGTATCTGCCGTCGCCTTTTTTTCTGCCTGCCTCGTATCAATATATTTGAGAAAATACCGAAGATTCTCGACGGTGATCTCTTCACGGTATGAGGAAAACATTGCCGTTACAAATACGACAAGGACCAGGATCAGGGAGAACATGATGATCCGAAACCGCTTTGCAATACGAAAATAGTATTCCGCATTTTGTGTTTCCTCAAGCAACTGTTCCTCTGTTTTTTCTTCCATTGCCATACATCATTTCTCCTTTCTTAAAAATTCGACGCGGTTCAGATACAAACCGTGCGCGGGTACAGTGATCCCGGCACGGGTCCTGTCACCGCTGTCTATGACGGAGGAAAGCGAATCGCTGTCGATCCTTCCCTCTGCGACCGCAAGCAGTGTTCCGACGATAATGCGCACCATATTGTACAGAAATCCGTTTGCAGAGATCCGTATGTGAATGAGACCGTCGTTCGAGCGGAATACCCGGACCGAGTGCACAGTTCTTACCGTATCCCCGATATCGGAGCCGGCAGCCATAAAACCGCGGAAATCGTGTGTTCCGAGAAATGCCTGCGCAGCAGCGTTCAGCTTTTCCGCATCCAAACGGTGCTTATAATGATATACCGTATCTGTATAAAACGGAGAACGAATGGGACCGTCATGGATCAAATACTCATATTCCTTTTCATACACATCGTGACGAACATGAAAATCAAGAGGGACCTCCTCAGCATCAAGGACAGCAATATCCGATGGAAGCGCTGCATTGAGCGCCATCGGTATTCGCTGCAGCTGAATACACGGATGAGACTGGTCTGTGACAAAGGTAAGCTTATAATCCCTTGCATGGACCCCTGCGTCGGTACGGCTGCATCCAACAACGGGCAATCTTTCGCCATAGATCTGTTCAATGGCATCCTGCATCGTTGACTGGATGCTTCTCTGCTGCTTTTGAACCTGAAAGCCGCAGAAGCCCGCTCCGTGGTAAGCCAACGTCAATAAAAACTTCGACATATCAAAACCAAATATTCATTGAAATGATCACACCCAAAAAGAGCACAAGTACCGCGAGAACGATAAAGTCTCTTGCGTGGAGGTGAAGCTTTGTCATACGCGTTCTCCCCTCTCCGCCGCGATAGCAACGGCATTCCATTGCAACCGCAAGCTCGTCCGCACGGTGAAATGCGGAAACAAAGAGCGGCACCATAATGGGGATCAGCGCCTTTGCACGCTGCATCAGCGTTCCTGAGCTGAAATCGGTTCCGCGCGCCTTCTGCGCATTGATGATACGGTCGGTCTCCTCAATGAGCGTCGGGATAAAGCGAAGTGCGATGGTCATCATCATCGAAAACTCATGGACCGGAATATGCAGCACCTTCAGTGGCGCAAGGACCCGTTCCAAACCGTCTGTCAATGCAATGGGAGATGTGGTATAGGTGAGCAGTACCGAGGACCCGACAATCAGCGAGATCACACGTACGACCATGAAAATCGCATACTCGATTCCCTCTCTGTAAATCTTGACAATACCAAATGAAACAAGCAAATGCTCCCCGCTTGTCCAGAAGATATTGATCACTGCCGTAAAGAGCATGATGAAAAAGACAGCCTTCAAGCCCCCAAAAATCAACTTTGCGGGAATCCTTGACAAAAGCACAAGAATGAAAGCGCTTGCAAGAACAAGAGCGAAGCTCACAGGATTATTCGCAACAAAGATCGTTACGATATAGATCACAATCAAAAAAATCTTCATACGGGGATCAAGACGGTGAAGAATCGAGTCCCCGGGAAAATATTGGCCAAGCGTTATATCCTTCAGCATGATCGATCGGCTCCTTTTCCCAAAGATTTTTCAAACACACGGAGCACCTCACGGTACGCATCGTCCACAGTATAGATACCGCCACCGACGTCGATTCCGGCACGCTGCAGCTCCATGATAAACTTCGTAATCTGCGGGCGGGAAAGACCGACACGCTTCAAGTCCTCAGCATGGCAGAAAATATCGTGGCTTGTACCGTATCTGTACAGCTTTCCATGATCAAGCACCATCAGCTTGTCGGCATACACTGCCATATCCTCCATGGAATGACTGATGATAATGATGGTGTTCTTTTTTTCGCGCTGATATGCGCGGATACCGTCAAGGATCGATTTACGTCCCTGCGGATCAAGTCCCGCTGCGGGCTCATCAAGGACAAGGATCTCGGGATCCATCGCCATAACACCGGCGATCGCAACACGGCGCTTCTGTCCGCCCGAAAGCTCAAACGGAGATTTTTCGAGCAGGTCGGGAGTGACATCCGCAAAACGTGCTGCTTCCGCGACACGTCGGGCGATCTCCTCCTGAGAAAGTCCCATATTGGTAGGACCGTACGCAATATCTCGGGCAACGGTCTCCTCAAACAACTGATACTCCGGATATTGGAACACAAGCCCCACTCGGAATCGGACTGCACCGATATCCTTGGGAGAATCCCAGATATCCCTTCCGTCAATGAGCACCTGCCCCTCTGTGGGACGAAGCAAGCCATTGAGCAGCTGTGCGATCGTCGATTTTCCGGACCCGGTATGTCCCATAAGGCCTGTGATGATCCCCTCCTCAAACTGAAGCGAAACATTTTCCAAAGCGGCCTTTTCGAAGGGTGTTCCGATCGAATAACGGTACGTAACATTTCGCAGCTCAATTTTCGGTGTTGCAGATGTATCCGTCATTTACCGTCACCCCCTACAGTCATCTTCTCATAGAACTTTACAAGTGCCTCCACTGCCTCCGCAGAATGGAGAATGTCGGTTGGAATATCCATTCCGCCATCGGTTGCAAGACGGTATGCAAGCTGTGTCACCTGCGGGACATCAAGACCGATCTTCTGAAGCTCATCCACTCTCGAAAACACACGGCGCGGCGTATCATCCATATAGATTTCCCCTTGATTCATCGCAATCACGCGGTCAGCGCGCAGCGCCTCATCCATATAGTGAGTGATCAGAAGTACGGTAATTCCCTTTTCGCGGTTCAGCCGCTCGATCGTCTCCATAACCTCCGCCCGTCCGATAGGGTCGAGCATGGCAGTCGACTCGTCGAAAATGATACAATCGGGAAGCATTGCTATAATACCGGCGATCGCGATACGCTGTTTTTGTCCGCCGGAAAGCTGTGAGGGTGAGTGCTTTGCAAACTCTGTCATATTGACCGCCGCAAGCGCATCGTCAACACGCTGCCTGATCTCATCGGGTGAAATCCCCAGATTTTCCGGACCGAAGGCAATATCTTCTTCGACAATGGTCGCAACAAGCTGGTTGTCAGGATTCTGGAACACCATTCCCACCTTACGGCGAAGACGGTAAAGATCGTCCTCAGAAAGCTCGCCTGTGACATCGATCCCATCTACCATCAGCGATCCGCTGTCCGGTGTGAGGATCAGATTCAGAAGCTTTGCAAGTGTTGATTTTCCCGATCCGTTATGTCCGAGTATCGCAACGAACGATCCTCTTTCGATCGAAAATGTCAGATCGCGAAGCACCGGCAGATGATTTCCGTTCTCGTTTTTATATGAAAAGCAAAGGTTCTTTGCCTCAATAATCAAATTTTGATTCATGTTACCTCTTTTTCCCTGTGGCTTTATGTTTCCTTTCATTGCCTTTATCAGCGTACCCAATATGCAGAGGATCCGCAAGGAAGGACTGCTCCGCTTTGTACGACGGGAATACCGATCTCATCCGCTGTGATGGAACCGCCAAAGCGCTTCATATACAGATGCAGAATGTACGCCATTGTAGACGGTGAAAGACCTGTCGTATAGGAATTGATCAACACAAACAACGGATCATCGGTGAGCACACGTGTTCCAAGCTCGACGAATTCACCGATGGAATCCTCAAGCTTCCAAACCTCACCATTCGGACCGCGGCCGTATGAGGGCGGATCCATGATGATCGCATCGTAGTGATTGTTTCTGCGTATCTCTCTCTCAAGAAATTTCTTGCAGTCATCGACAATGTATCGGATCGGCGCATCGGATAAGCCCGACAATGCCGCATTTTCCTTTGCCTGCGCGACCATTCCCTTGGAGGCATCCACGTGTACGACCGACGCACCCGCCTTGGCCGCAGCGACCGTAGCACCGCCTGTGTAAGCGAACAGGTTCAACACCTTCGGCTGACGTCCCGCTTCTTTTTCACGGCGGATCAGCGCAGAAAACCAATCCCAGTTTACAGCCTGCTCCGGAAAAAGTCCTGTATGCTTAAATCCCATCGGCTTGATCTTGAAAACAAGATCACCGTATCCGATATTCCATTCAGCGGGAAGTGCCTTGATATCCCAGCTTCCCCCTCCGCCCGAGCTTCTGTGGTATGTTGCATCCGCGCGCTTCCACATCGGATGCTGTTTTCTGTTTTTCCAAATGACCTGCGGATCCGGACGCACCAGGGTATAACGTCCCCATCTTTCCAGGCGCATGCCGTCCGAGGTATCCAAAAGCTCGTAGTCCTTCCAATGATTTGCTGTCAGCATTGTATTATTCTTTTCCTTTTCCGTTTCCGTTTGTTTCTGTTTCATCAAAAAGCCGCATTTGAATGGGCGCGATACTGCCTCCGTTTGCAGACACATTCTTATAGGGCAATCCAAGATGCTCGTATGCAAGCTTTGTTACCATACGGCCACGCGGTGTCCTGTTCAAAAAACCGATCTGCATCAGATACGGCTCATAAACGTCCTCAAGCGTGACAGATTCCTCGCCGACCGTTGCAGCAAGCGTTTCAAGTCCGACGGGGCCGCCGTCATAGAAGTGAATGATCGTTTCCAGCATCTTGCGGTCCGTATTATCAAGACCAAGTGCATCGATCTCAAGCGCGCGCAGCGCATAATCGGCGATCTCACGTGTAACAGTACCGTCGCCCTTGACCTGTGCGAAATCTCTGACACGCTTCAAAAGACGGTTTGCAATACGGGGGGTGCCGCGGGAACGCGAGGCGATCTCCCGTGCTCCCTCCTCGTCGATCGGTACACCGAGAATACGGGAAGAACGCAGAACGAGTGTCGTCAGCTCCTCTGTTGTATAAAGCTCAAGCTTCAGCACCACGCCGAAGCGGTCTCGCAGAGGCTGTGTCAGCTGTCCTGCTCTTGTTGTCGCGCCGATGAGCGTAAAACGGGAAAGCGGCAGACGGATAGAGCGTGCCGCGGGTCCCTTACCGATGATAATGTCAAGCGCGTAGTCCTCCATCGCAGGATACAAAATCTCTTCAACGGTACGCGGCAATCGATGGATCTCATCGATAAACAGAACGTCATTCTCACCAAGGTTTGTCAAAAGCGCGGCAAGGTCCCCCTGCTTTTCGATTGCAGGTCCGGATGTAATACGGATATTGACACCGAGCTCATTTGCAATGATCGAAGAAAGCGTCGTTTTACCGAGACCGGGAGGACCGTACAGAAGCACGTGGTCGAGAGATTCGCCTCTTTGCTTTGCCGCATCGATATAGATCTTCAGATTCTCCTTCGCTTTTTCCTGACCGATATATTCGGTAAGTGCTTTGGGACGCAATCCGGAATCGATCTCTGTATCCTCTGAGCGTACCTCGCGGTCGACGATTCGACTCTCATAGTCCATTTCATCAGCCTCGATATCAAGGCTGTTTTCCATTGGATCGTAAAGATTTTTCATAACCAATTCCCTTTATGAAAACAAATTATTTCATCAACTTTTTTAACGCGGCAGTGATGGTATCCTCAAGTGACAGCGCCGGGTCGACTGTTTTGAGCACATTTGCAGCCTCGCCCCTTGTATATCCAAGCACCAAGAGTGCATTCATTGCTTCACTCAAAACGTCCTTACCGCTCATCAGCTCCTGTCTGCCTGCCATGTCTGTTTCTGTATCGACAGACAACTGCTTTGCAACCTTATCCTTGAGCTCAAGGACGATTCTCGCCGCAGTTTTCGGTCCCACGCCCGGTGCCTTTGAGATCGCCTTCGTATCTCCCATTCCGACCGCACAGGCAAACTGCTCCGGTGTCAGTTGAGAAAGAATACTCATCGCCGCCTTTGGACCGACACCCGAGATCGTGATCAGCAAACGGAATGCCATCAGTTCCTCTCTTGAGAAAAAGCCAAACAGATCAAGCCCATCTTCCTTAACGTTCAAATAGGTATACAGTGTTACCTTTTCACCAAGCTTCGGCGAAAGCTTCTCGTGTGTTTTTGCCGAAATATTCAAATAAAACGCGATGCCGTTGTTATCGACGACCGCTGCATTCAGCTCCGTCGTTACAAGATTACCTGTAATCGAATAAAACATAATCCATCTCCGATTTATGTATATTTATTTGTTCCGTTTATATCAAGCGTGTTTTCTTTTGGTTATAGAAGGAGGAAAGCTTTGATCCACCGCTATGTGCATGACACACCGCGATCGCAAGTGCATCCGCTGTATCATCGGGCTTTGGAACCTGCTTCAGGCGCAAAAGACTCGTGACCATCGTCATAACCTGCTTTTTTTCTGCCCGTCCATACCCAACAATGGCAGACTTTACCTGAAGCGGTGTATACTCCGCAATATGCAGTCCGTGCTGAATCCCCGCAAGCAGGATCACGCCGCGCGCTTCCGCAACCGCAATTGCCGTTGTAATGTTGGTGTTGAAAAACAATTCCTCCACAGCCATATCGGTCGGGCGATACATATCAATGATCTCCTCAAGCTCCCGGTAGATCTGCTGCAGGCGTACCTCTACATCAAGTCCCGCCTCGGTCGTGATCGTACCGTAAGCGATCGTTTTGAAGCGCGACGCATTGTACTCGATGACCCCCCATCCGACAATGGCAAGTCCAGGGTCAATTCCTAAAATAATCATGATATCTCCTCTCAAAAAGTGACATCCGCAATCCGTCCGTTATCCATCGCAATCCTTATGCATCGAAAAGAAGCTCGGGATATATGCCGAACAATTTGAACTGTCCGATCACAAGATGCAGATACACAAGCATCGCCGCAAGATCCCCATCCTCGCCGACATCAAAAATCAAATCATAGATCCGATCATCGTCATCATATCCAACGGGAACCGAATCCACCCCAACGACATGAAGCCCGTATACCGATGCGGCATGAAGGACCTCCGAAAGTCCATCCCTGTCACTTATAACAACACGACACTCCATGAATATCCGTGTCCAATGCTCCAAAAGGTCGAGCCGCGGAATGGAAATATCTCGCTGAAGCAAAGCATAGCGTGTCGTAACGTCGGTATCCTCAGCCGTTACATTACAGACGTAAGCGATCCTGAGATCATATTTATCAAGCAAGGAATAAAAGCGAAGCAGTTTTCCGTCAGAGGAGTTCTCCATCGGGAGGATACACGCGGAAACGTGCGCATAAAACAGTGCCTCACAAACACCCGGGAAATCGGAATAGTAGGTCGCTGTTGTATGCTGAAGGCACTCTGCAAAGCAATTATAGGCAATATCGGTATACGTATTTCGAAGATATGCGATCTTATCCCCCATTACCCGTCCGGGCTTAACATCAATATCCGGCTCAGATTCATCGGTCATTTGATAAGTATTGCGAACCATATCGCGCAATAATCTTGTCCACGCGGCGCCGCGCTCGTGCTTTGTCACACGATAACCGCGATCTGCGGCATGCGCAAGATACTTACACAGCACCACACGGTCCCTTTTACAAAGATCCGCAAAATAATCGGATACCTCATCCTGCAAAAGAAGCTTATCGGAAAGAGGGATCGTTCTTCGGGTAAGCTCGCGGAACAAAGCCGGAAAATGCTCATCCCGTAATATATGCGCAAACAACTGCTCCGGATATTCATCGGAAACATCTCCAACAAGTGCATGCACACATTCCATCAAATGCGCATGCCTTCTTTCCAGCATCCGCCCCTCTGTTTGGTCGATACGATTCAGGTTGATATCGATGATCTGCATTTTTTCCTTCAGCGATATGGTTTTCGGATTCGCATCATCCCAGCGTATCGGCATTGCCACTCCCTCCGTTGTCCGATTCCTCGTTTGTTTACATATTCCCAATCCATCTGTTATTGTATTAGTATACCATAATCTGCCTCTTATTGCAAGGCAGATTACAATTTTTCTTCCATAAATAATAGATTGTTTACATTTCCCGCGTGATCCAACGTTTCCATCGGATACAGCTGTGCGGAATCCTTGAATTCATATGCATAAGAATACGGCATCCCCGGAAATAAAAAGGGGGCTTTTACAGTATCTGCCCTCCAATATCCGTTTCGGACAGCGATCATATTTTGACGCAGAGTTCTCTCAAGCTCTTCTCTGTATTGACGCTCCGTTTCATCTCTTACGATCTCCTCAATCTTTTCCGGACTGTATGGAATCATTTCGTTTTCCCTCCATGCTTTATTTGTTTCTCGGACAAAAATATTTATTTCTCAATCTATGGTTTACAATTCGGAAAATTTGTGATAAAATAATGGAAGTTCTGTTTAGAATTGTGTATCCGTGAACAAACTGACAAAAAACGAACAAGAGGATCACACAATGAAATACACAGAAGCGGAACGAAAAAAACATGAAAACCTGATTTCTTTTCTCTGCGGACTTGCCGTCGGCGGTGCTGCAAGCATTCTGTTTTTGCTTGTTTTTCTCCTGACGGTCGGGCGCGGAATCATTCTGTAAAGGAGGCGGCGTTTCTTCCGAAACGCTTGATTTGACCATGAGACTTGACAAATTCATGAGTGCAGCCGGTGTTTCAAGTCGGAAAGAAACCGCTTTGCTTGTCAAAAAAGGACGTATCCTTGTCAACGGTATTCCTGCAAAGAAGCCAGATATGCATATCGATCCCTCCGATCCCGTGACGTTGGACGGTGTACCCGTGATTTATCGGGAGCACATCTTCATCATGATGAACAAGCCGCTCGGAATCGTTTCCGCAACAGAGGATCCAAACGAAAAAACCGTTGTCGACCTTTTGCCGGAACAGCTCCAAAGGCAGCATCTCTTTCCGTGCGGCAGGCTTGATAAGAATACAACGGGCTTCGTTCTCCTGACATCAGAGGGACAGCTTTCTCACCGCATCCTCTCACCCAAGCGTCATGTGGAAAAGACATATCGGTTTACAGTAAAATATCCGCTTTCTCCGGACGATATCGTCCTCCTCTCCGCGGGTGTAACAATTAAGGCAGACAGTCATGCATCCGAATGGAAAACGGCACCGTGTACCGTTTCTGTCGACAAAACAGATCCGACGAGCGGAGAGATCATACTGACTGAGGGAAAATATCATCAGATCAAACGAATGATGGAGGCCGTTCACAATCAGATCACTTCTCTTTCCCGGATCTCCTTTGCGGGTATTGATCTCGATCCCGCGCTTGCTTTGGGAGAATGGCGGTTTTTGACAGATGCAGAAGAAAAAATGCTGCGATATGCAGCCGATACATAATAGGAGTTCAAATATGGATATCATTGCACAGCTTTCTGAGGAATTACATCTCAAATACGAGCAGGTCGAGAAAACGGTCGCTCTGATCGATGACGGCAATACCATCCCGTTCATTGCCCGTTACCGTAAGGAGGTCACCGGCTCTCTTGACGATACGGTTCTGCGTTCACTTGATGAGCGCCTTAATTACCTTCGCTCCCTTGACAAGCGCAGAGAGGAGGTCTTTGCCGCAATCACAGCTCAGGACAAAATGACACCGGAGATCGCAGATGCACTCGCTGCCGCAAAGATCTTAACAGAGATCGAGGATATTTACCGTCCTTACAAGCAAAAGCGCCGTACCCGCGCTTCCGTCGCAAGAGAACGAGGACTTGAGCCGCTTGCTGCGCTCCTCATGAAGCAGGAGAAATGCTACGATCCGTCAATCGAAGCAAGCGCTGCGACCTTTATCAACGAAGAAAACGGCATTGCATCCCCCGAGGATGCCATTGCCGGGGCCTGCGATATCATCGCAGAGGATATTTCCGATAACGCACAGTACAGAAAAGAGCTTCGCAGGCTGACCTACCGTGACGGTATCCTGCGTACGGTCGGAACCAAGGAAGAGGACAGCGTTTATCGGATGTACTATGCCTACGAGGAACGTGTCAACCGCATC
This sequence comes from Clostridia bacterium, assembly GCA_017414385.1. Classification (GTDB taxonomy): domain Bacteria; phylum Bacillota; class Clostridia; order Oscillospirales; family CAG-272; genus RGIG3925. Next base: position 2,185 of record JAFQMO010000092.1, on the reverse strand, counting down.
CCCGATCACCGTATTCTCGCCATCAACAGAGGTGAAAAAGAGGATTGGCTTCGTGTTTCCCTTGTTATTGAAGGTGCAGCACCTCTCTCATATCTTCGCTCCGAGGTCATCACAAGCGATCTCTCTCCTGCAAAGCCGTATTTGATCGCAGCCGTCGAGGACAGCTACCAAAGACTGATCGCCCCCTCTATCGAGAATGAAATTCGTACACAGCTCTTTGACCGCGCAGGCGAGGGTGCCATTGCCAATTTCTCTGTAAACTTAAAGCATCTGCTCATGCAGGCGCCTCTCAAGCATTTTACAGTCATGGGATATGACCCCGGTTACCGTACAGGCTGTAAGCTTGCCGTTGTCGATGAGACGGGCCGTGTGCTTGACACTGCCGTCATTTATCCGACAAAGCCCCAGGAGAGGATCGTCGAATCCAAGCGCACAGTCAAGTACCTTGTAAAGAAATACGATGTTGGTGCGATCGCTATCGGTAACGGTACCGCATCCAAGGAAAGTGAGATCTTCATTTCAGACACCATTAAGGAGCTTGCTGAGGAAAATGTTCACTGCAAATATATCATCGTAAACGAGGCAGGTGCTTCCGTTTATTCCGCATCAAAGCTCGGTGCCGAGGAGTTTCCCGATTTCGATGTAACACAAAGATCTGCCGTCTCCATCGCACGCAGACTGCAGGACCCGTTGGCAGAGCTCGTCAAAATCGATCCAAAGTCCATCGGTGTCGGTCAGTATCAGCATGATATGAAGGAGGCGCGTCTTGATGAGGCATTGACGGGTGTCATTGAGGATTGTGTCAACGCCGTCGGTGTCGATGTCAACACCGCATCGTACTCTTTGCTTTCCTATATTGCAGGCATCAATGCCGCATCTGCCAAGAACATCGTCAAATACAGAGAAGAAAACGGCGCCTTCACCTAGCGTGCTCAAATCAAGAAGGTACCGAGAATCGGACAGAAAGCAATTGAACAGTGCGCAGGCTTCTTAAGGATTCCCGACGGAAAAGAGGTCCTTGACAGCACCGGTGTTCATCCCGAATCCTACCCTTGTGCAAAAGCGCTGATCGAAAAGTTCGGTTATACAGCAGAGGATATTCGCAAGCAAAATCTCGGTACACTATCCGAGCAGGTAAAGGGATATGGACTGAGCACGCTTGCATCAGAGCTTGAGGTCGGAATTCCGACACTGACCGATATTGTCAGCGAGCTGGAGAAGCCGGGACGGGACATCCGCGATTCTCTTCCTCAGCCGATCCTCCGTTCCGATATCATGGGTATGGAGGACCTCGTTCCGGAGATGGTTCTCACTGGAACCGTACGCAATGTCATCGACTTCGGCGCCTTTGTGGATATCGGTGTACACCAGGACGGTCTTGTTCATGTCTCGCAGATTTCAAACAAATTTATCAAGCATCCGTCGGAAATGCTCTCTGTCGGTGATATCGTAAAAGTCAAGGTTTTAAGCGTCGATGTTCCCAAAAAACGGATCAGTTTAACCATGAAACTCTGATTTTTTAATATATTAAAATCAAAACGTGATCCAAAAGGCCAAAAAACAGAGCCTCATTGAACAATTTATGCGTTTTGCATAAATTATTGTCGCAAATTTTGGACGATAATACTCTTCCAAAATTCACATTTTTTTGTTATAATATGATATGTAAAATTAGTACATCAAAACAGGGGTACTGTGTGTATCTCTTTTCAACTGTACAGGAGGTTAATAATGGCAAGCTTATCACTCAAACACATTTATAAGAAGTATCCCGGTGGCGTTACCGCTGTATCCGACTTCTGTCTCGAGGTCAAGGACAAGGAGTTTATCATCTTTGTCGGTCCTTCCGGTTGCGGTAAGTCTACAACTCTTCGTATGATCGCAGGCTTGGAAGAAATCACCGAGGGTGAACTCTTCATCGGTGACAGACTCATCAACGACGTAGCTCCCAAGGACAGAGATATCGCGATGGTATTCCAGAACTATGCTCTGTATCCTCATATGTCTGTATTTGAGAACATGGCATTCGGCTTGAAGCTTCGTAAGACTCCCAAGGAGGAGATCAAGAGAAAGGTAGCAGAGGCTGCTCGTATTCTTGACATCTCTCACCTGCTCGACAGAAAGCCGAAGGCTCTGTCCGGCGGTCAGAAGCAGCGTGTTGCGCTCGGTCGTGCGATCGTCCGTG
>JAFQMO010000091.1 GCA_017414385.1 Clostridia bacterium | reverse complement strand
GCGCACGATCTATTCCTATAAGCTGCCGTGCGAGGTCATGGATCTGAGGTATTACTCCGTTTACGCAGGATATCAGGGATTGTTCATCGGTGCGGCGGGCATATCGGTCGGTTTTCTTCTTCCGCTGTTCTATGAGCACTATTCCTTTATGACGGTGACAGGCTGTGCATTTGCACTGTCCGGCATCTTTCATCTGTTATCGGCGATTCTGGTATACCGCTTGGTTCCTTGCGGTCCGACGGATACTCCGGATGAGACACAGCGTGAATCACGCGGGGGCTCGGTTTTTGCCGGTGTTGCGGCTCTCTGGAAACACAAAGCGTTCCGCGCACTTCTGCTCCCGAATATCCTGCGCGGTTTTGGCGCGGGATTGATATCCATGTATTCTGTTTTTGTGATCAGTGAAGGCATCTTTACGGAGGAGACGGTTTCTCTGACAACAGCCGCACTGAATATCGGAACGCTGCTCAGCTGCTTTATTTATGTATGGGCGGTACGGAAAATCGGAATTCCGATGACAGGCCTTCTCGGGTGTACTGTGTTTGTATTGCTGTGTTTTTCAGTGCTCGGGTCGCCCATGGTATGTCTGATCTTCTATACAGCGGCTTATGTCGGATATAATGTGGTCTGCTGTGCGATACCCGATATGATCTACCGCAGTGTCGGCTCCGATATCATCAGTCTGTTCCAGACCTGGCGTCTGGCAATGACACAGCTTGGACTGACCGCTGCAACCGCATTGTACAGCGTTCTGATCGGCCATATTCCGGTCGTATGGATCCTTGTGATCGGTACTGCGTCATTTATGCTGTGCGGTGTGGGGTATTACTTGTATTATAAAGTATATTCAAAAGATGCTTTTTTGGTTTCATGACCGTATCAGAGCTATTCTTGGTTATATTTATTTATGAAGGGATACCTCTGATATTGCAGGTATATTTTATGAGCAGCAAATAGCGGGAAATCCAATGACCTATGATAAAGTGAACACCGCAGTCAATCAACTGTACGGCGGATGGGATAATATTTCTGAATATGCGAAGGAGCTTCTGCAAAAGGTATTGGAATGTAAAGATTTGTAGAAGTTGTTTGTAGAATTCAGAGAAGACGAAATGGAGGCAAAAGAAGCCCTGTTAGATGTAGAAAGAAAATATCCGGGAGCTGTTCAAAAAGATACCATCGATTCAATCATTGAAGTAGCGAAAAAACGGAAGATGATGAAGCACGATATCGATGAGCGATAATATCAGGATGTACTCAAAATGGATGATAACGATCCATATATGAGTATATCCTTTTTCATTAAACAGGGGATTGGGGACGGTTTCCCCAACAAGCAAAACCTGCTCGATATGCAGCCAATAGGGCTGAAATCGAGCAGGTTCCGTTTTGTGCTATCACAAGACCCCGCCTGTTATTATTATGCCGAATTTGTTATGCCGATAAATTGAGTTACGAGTATTGTGATTTCGTATATATCGGTAAATTTTTTAGATGTCCATTTTCCGGTTATGTACATTAGTGTGGCATTTGTGGCAAAGGGTGAATAATGTTATCAGTCGAGGGAGCACCCGAGTATTAATAGTCGAAAATGTGATGTCTGTGCATTTTTTCTGTAGTCCCGCCGGTTTGGCAAGTCTTGCATTATCGTAGAAGGAAGGGAACGTGATTGAAAATAGAGAAACGGAAAACCGAATCCGTATCGGAGGAAGGTGCACGATGCAGCAATCTGACCGTAGAGCGTACCTTTGGTTCGCAGGATTTGATCGAGCTTGTGGCGGACTACATCGCCGAAAAGATTGAGATCGAATATCCCCAAGAACACGAAAAAATGTAAGCGGACGGACTGTTGACATTGCAGCGGAATATGTGTTATAATAAACCACCAACCGCTTTGCATGAATTTTGGAGGAAACAATGCAAAGCAAGAAAATTATCGCCGCCTGCTACTGCCGTCTGAGTGACGACGACGAGCAGGACGGCACAAGCGTATCGATTGAAACCCAAAAGAAAATCCTCGGCGATTACTGCCGCAATTTCGGGATTACCGACTACACGTTTTTCTGTGATGATGGATGGACAGGCACGAACTTTGAACGTCCCGATTTTCTCCGCATGATGAAAGAGGTCGAGCGGGGAACATCAACACGGTCATTGTCAAAGACCTGTCCCGTTTCGGCAGGGACTACGTCAAAATAGGGTATTATCTCAGCCAGTATTTCCCCGAGCATGACATTTGCTTCATCGCCATCACCGAAAATGTGGATTCCGCGCGGAATAATTTGGACTACGATCTGATGGTTCCGATCAAGAACG
>JAFQMO010000090.1 GCA_017414385.1 Clostridia bacterium | reverse complement strand
TATCCCTGCGCTTGGTATTGCGATCCTTGACGGAACTGCACCGCATACTGTTGATGCAGTTTACCCGGGAGCTGTTGAGACAATACTGAATATGGGGGATTTTTTTGAAACGTCAATTCTTCAGCAATCACTTGACGGAATCCGTGAGCAAAAACAAAAAAATGCGGTGGCACATAAGCACGCGGGAGATTTTTTGGAAGCCGCCGCTTCTGTGCGAAGAACAGCGCTGGGGCTTGTCGGGCCATTGATCGATCATGAGAAGGCGGAGCGGTTGGCAGAAAGGATCGTAGGCAGATGTCAAAAAGAAAAAACACCGGATTGTTCTGTCCGCTTTGTTTCTGCAATCGGTGTACAGGGAAGCGTTCATTTACAAACTGCCGAGAAACGGGCGGAAATGTGCGTTTATGTGTCAGACAAACGTCATCTTTCCGCTTTCTTTTTTGATCACTTGATCGCGGCAGCAAACGCACACGGCGTGTCATATACACGATATGCGGTACCGCTGCGGCCTGAAGAAACAGAGGGCGTTTTTTTTCCATCTCTGAATACGGTGTATTTTTCGGATCGTTACGGAAAATGCCGTGAGGATGCATCTCTTTTGAATACGGATCGATTTCTTGATAAAGCATCCTTTGCCGGAATCCGTCAGCGGTATCGATTTTCTCAAAAATGCTTTCTTGCATTGATGGACGGTGCATATGCATCGCTTGCAGAAGCGGGACGTGCGCACGATTTGCTGGAATCTTATTATGTTTCTGCAATGAATTTTCGTGCACTTGATGCCTATACGGCACGTTTTGTTCAGTCATTGTTTTCGTAAATAATTATTTTCACTTTTTGAGAAAAAAATCACGGAAAATCCTTGTATGGATACAAAAAATGTGATATAATATGTGGAAAAGAAATGTTTTCATACGGTATTGTGTCATCACATGCCATTCTGCGATAGGAAAGGAAGTTTGGTTGGAATGAAGTATTTGGTCGTTCTTGCGGACGGTATGGCAGACTACCCGATCGAGGCGCTCGGAAACCGTACGCCGATGGAGGTCGCCAGAAAGCCAATGATGGATATGTTGAGTAAGCATGCATATGTAGGTACCGTGTCAAACGTACCGACCGGCATGGTTCCCGAGAGTGATACCGCAAATCTCGCGGTGCTTTCCTATGATCCCCGCGTCTATTCGAAGGGACGCTCTCCATTGGAGGCAATGAGCATGGGCCTTACCATGACACCGGATGAAACGGCGATCCGATGCAATGTTGTCACATTGAGTGAGGATGAGGATACATACGAGGATAAGGTGATTCTTGATCATTCCGCTGATGAGATCACAACAGAGGAAGCGGGTGTACTCATTCGTGCACTTGAGGATGCGCTTGGTACAGAAGACAGACACTTTTATACGGGTATCAGCTACCGTCACTGTCTGATATGGAAGAATATTCCGAGCGAGTATTCCTTTGATCGTCCGCATGACCATCTTGGGGAGCAGATCACACAGTATCTTCCTCGCGGAGAGGCAGGTGCACCGTACCTTGCGCTCATGAAGAAGAGCTATGAGATTCTCAATCATCACCCCATCAACGAGGAACGCCGTCGGCGTGGACTCAAGCCTGCCAATTCCATTTGGCTCTGGAGTCCCGGGAAAAAGCCGCAGCTTCCATCCTTTGAGAAAAAATGGGGACTGCGCGGTGCGGTTATTTCCGCTGTCGATCTGATCAAGGGTATTGGTATCTGCGCAGATATGACATCGATCGATGTTCCCGGCGCAACAGGAAATGTGCATACCAATTACAGTGGTAAGGCGGATGCTGCGATCGGTGCGTTTCGTGACGGATACGATTTTGTTTATATTCATGTGGAGGCGCCCGATGAATGCGGTCACCGTGCTGAGCTTGCGAATAAGATCCGTTCCATTGAATTGATCGATGAGAAAATCCTGACACCGGTCTATAACTATTTGTCGGAACAGGACGAGGATTTTGCCGTTATGGTGCTTCCCGATCATCCGACACCGATTGTGCGCAGAACGCACACCATGGATCCTGTACCCTTCTTTATCTGGAAAAAAGCAAATCCTGTCTGCGGTGTGGACTCCTTTACGGAAAAGACGGCGGCAGAGAAACAGCAGTATCTGTCGGACGGATGCGAGCTTCTCTCGCATATGATCTGACTTTTTGGAATCCGAGTAGTATTGTCAAATAGAAAGGATACAATCGTATGCATAACGAAAAGGACTCGATTGATATTGAAAATCCATTTGGTGTAATCGAAGAAGATGAGGCTCCCGTCGAAGAGGAGGCACCGCGTGATCCGCGTGCTGCCGCTCGTGAGTTTTTTGAATGGGTAGAGCTGTTTGCGTATTCTGTTGCCATCGTATTTGTTTTGTTTACTTTCATCTGCAGGATTGCGGTTGTTGAAGGACCGTCAATGGAAAATACGTTGATTGACGGTGAGGTTCTTCTGATTTCCGATCTTCTTTATGAGCCTCAGGCGGGGGATGTCATCGTTTTTCAATCCAATACCATTCTCAACAATGAACCGATCGTCAAGCGTGTGATCGCAACAGAGGGGCAGGTCGTTGACATTAATTTTGCCCGTTGGCAGGTAACGGTTGACGGAAAGCAGGTCGATGAGCCGTATGTGAAGTATATCGTCGGTGCTGCGATGAAGAGTTCCTCGTATCAATTTCCGTTGACGGTCGAGGAAGGACACGTTTTTGTCATGGGCGATAACCGTAATTATTCTACGGATAGCCGTGATCCGCGAATCGGGCAGGTGGATACCCGTTTTGTTCTCGGTAAGGTGCTCCTTCGCGTTTTTCCGTTCACAAAAATCGGTATTATTGATTAAACTACGGTATTCTGCCGTTTACTCCAAAAGAAAGGATAGAGTGTTATGCCATCCAGTATTATCCAATGGTTTCCGGGACACATGGCGAAGACACGCCGGTTGATCACGGAGAATCTTCCCTTGGTTGATATCGTGATTGAGGTATTGGACGCGCGTATTCCGTACAGCTCCAAGAATCCTGAGCTGCGCAAATTGGTCGGACAAAAGCCTGTTTTGACCATTCTTTCAAAATCCTCTCTTGCTGATCCCGAGGCGGGACGTATTTGGCAGGAGTATTACAAAAGCAGCGGAAAGAGGGCTGTTTTCACCGATTGTATAACCGGATTCGGTATGAACCATCTTGCACAGGCGGTCGATGAAATACTCAGTGCAAAACGAGAAAAATATGATACTCGAGGTATGACCGGAAGGACACTGAAGGCGATGATCGTCGGTATTCCCAACGTTGGTAAATCCTCACTGATCAATAAGCTTTCGGGCGGAAAATCCGCGAAGGTGGAGAACCGTCCCGGAGTTACGCTGACAAAGCAATGGGTCACGACGAGCATCGGCCTTGATCTTCTTGATATGCCGGGCGTGCTTTGGCCAAAATTTGAAGACCAGATCGTTGGTGAGAACCTTGCGATCACGGGTGCAATCAAGGATGATATCATCGATCAGGAGCGGATCACGTATGCATTGGTCGGAAGACTGCGCCGACTGTATCCGAATCTGCTTGCCGAGCGGTATAAGCTTGGCGATCTTTCGCAGTATGAAGACCTTGATGATTGGGATCTGTTTGGTGTGATCGGTAAGAAACGCGGCTTTTTGATGGCGGGCGGTGTGGTGAATACCGAGCGCTGTGCAAGAGCGCTCATTGATGAATTCCGTCAGGCAAAGATCGGAAGGATCACGCTCGAGCGCCCATTTCAAAGGAATAGGAATACAGAACAGCGAGCAGAGGAGAGCAGATCATGAAACCGTCTGCAAAGCTTACAGGAAAAGAAAAGAGTCCGTTATCCTGGGATATTGAAAATCAGTGTATTGCCGATGGTTTTTGTGCGGTATGCGGCTGTGATGAAGCGGGAAGAGGACCGCTTGCGGGGCCCGTTGTTGCAGCTGCAGTGATCCTGCCTGTCGGTATTGAGATTCCGGGACTCAATGACTCGAAAAAGCTGACAGAAAAGAAACGTGAAGCATTGTTTGATGTGATCAGGGAAGCGGCCGTTGCTTATGCGATTGCCGAGGCCGATGCCGGGGAAATTGATGAGATCAATATTCTCAATGCATCTATGCTTGCGATGCGGCGTGCGGTTGAGCAGTTAACGGTGCGCGCGGATTTTGCCTTGATCGACGGAAATACGTCACGCGGTTTTTCGATCCCGACCATGACCGTTGTCGGTGGTGATGCCAAATCACCCTCGATTGCGGCAGCCTCGATCCTTGCAAAGGTGACGCGTGACCGTATGTGTCTGGAAATGGACGCAGCGTACCCTGAATACGGATTTGCAAAGCATAAAGGATATCCGACCAAGGCGCATATGGATGCGGTAAAGGAGCTTGGACCTTGTCCGCTGCACAGACGGACCTTCTTAAAATTTTTGGAGCGGTCATGACGGGCGGCCACGGTGAAAAAAAGCGTAATATGCGGCTTCGCGGACAGACAGGTGAGGATGCGGCAGCACAATTTCTGATCCAAAGGGGATTTTCTGTTGTCGGACGTAACTATACTGTACGCGGCGGAGAGATTGATATCATTGCGGAGAACGAAACGCATCTTGTGTTTGTTGAGGTCAAATCCCGTTCAGGGGTGTGTCACATGAACCGTTTCGGACGGCCTGCCGCGGCTGTTACATATGAGAAGCAGCGGCATCTGATCACCGCTGCACGTGCGTACCTTACGGAGAATCCGTCCGACAAGGCAAAACGCTTCGATGTTGCGGAGGTCTATATGACCGATGCTGACGTTCCTGCGGTATTGTCGATAAATTATATTGAGAGCGCCTTTGTGGTCTCTTGAGATAAGGGGTGACCGTTATGACGAAATATCCCGTCGGTCTTTGCGATCTGCATTGTGATACGCTTTATAAGATTGCCGGGCAGGGGGACCTTTGCAACGATACTTGTCACGTGTCCTTCGACCGTGTCGATGATTTTGCTTATTATGCTCAGGTCATGGCGTTGTGGAATCCTCCGACAGATCCCGATGATCTTTGTTATGAACGTTTTCTGAAAAGCACCGATCATCTGCATCGACTTTTGATGCATCATCCCGATGTGTCGCTGTGTACCTCGTACCGTACGCTTGCGGATGCTGCTTCCCGGGGCAAGAAGGCGGTCATCCTCTCTGTTGAGGGAGGTGGACTGCTTGGCGGTGACCTTATGCGGCTTGATGAGATCTATGCGCGCGGCGTGCGACTGTTTACGCCCGTGTGGGGAGGTGTCAGCTGTATGGGGGGAGCACATGATGTCGGCGGCGGGCTGAGCCCCTTCGGTATCTTGGCGCTGAAGAAAATGCTTTCGCTTGGAATGATTCCCGATGTCTCACACGCATCGAAGGAGATCTTTTACCAGATCGCCGCATATGCCGATATGATGGGAATGCCGATGGTGGCAACACACTCCAACAGTGCAGTGATCTGCCCGCATACAAGAAATCTCAGCGATGAGCAGTTTCGAATGATCCGCGATGCAGGCGGAGTTGTCGGTATCTCTTTTTGTATTCCGCATCTGTCAGAGAACGGTGCGGCGGATGTCGGTACCGTTGCGGATCATATAGAACACTACCTTTCTCTTGACGGAGAACATACCGTATGCATCGGCGCGGATCTGGATGGGATCGACGCGCTGCCCGCCCCCATGAATGGAATCGAGGATATGGGGCTTTTGTACGAGGAGCTGCAAAGACGAAGGTTTTCCGATGCATTGATTTCCGATATTTTTTGTGGTAATGCGATGTCGTTCTGGAAACGGCATTTGAAATAAAAATTCCGATAATGGAGATGTCAAAATGAATTATGTAAGCACACGCGGTATGACAGTTGCCGCACACGGACTGCACAGTGCAGATGCAATCAAAAAAGGACTTGCGGATGACGGCGGACTTTTTATGCCTGCAGAGCTCCCATTGGTTTCTGCGGATGAGATCTGTCAAATGAGTAAAATGACGTATCCCGAGAGAGCTGCGCATATTCTCGGTAAATTCCTTACGGATTATCCGGCAGAGCAGCTGCTTGCTGACTGCAGGGCTGCCTATGATGAGAGCAGCTTTGTCGGAGGTGCCGCTCCTCTTCACAAGCTGAACGACACCGTCCACGTCATGGAGCTGTGGCACGGTCCCACTTGTGCCTTCAAGGATATGGCACTGCAGATCATGCCGAAGCTTTTGTCGGGAGCTTTGCGTATCACGGGTGAAAAGCGTACGGCCTTCATTCTTGTCGCAACCTCGGGTGATACGGGAAAAGCAGCTCTTGAGGGCTATGCAGATGTCGATCAGGTAAAAATCATGGTATATTATCCTGTTGACGGTGTAAGCCGTATGCAGAAGCTGCAAATGGCAACACAGCGCGGGGAGAACGTTTCCGTATGTGCGATCAAGGGAAATTTTGACGACGCGCAGACCGGTGTCAAGCAGATCTTTTCCGATTCGAATGCTGCAGATGCACTTGATGCGAATGGGTATTTCTTCTCCAGCGCAAATTCCATTAACTGGGGCCGTCTGGTACCGCAGATCGCATACTATTTCTCTGCGTACTGCGATCTTCTCGCAAGCGGCGAGATCAAAGCAGGGGAGGCCGTGAATTTCAGCGTTCCGACCGGTAATTTCGGCAATATTTTTGCCGGCTATCTTGCAAAGGAGATGGGACTTCCCGTAAAGCGTTTCCTTTGTGCATCCAATAAGAATAATATCCTGACGGACTTTTTGAAGACCGGTGTTTATGACCGTAACCGCGATTTCTATACCACGATGTCCCCCTCTATGGATATTCTCATTTCTTCCAATCTTGAAAGACTTTTGTATCTGAAGACGGGATGCGAGGCAACTGCTGCATATATGCGTTCTCTTAACGAAACGGGACGCTATGAGATCGATGCACAGACACATCGGGCGATTACTGAGAGCTTTACCGGATATTTCTGTGACGAGGAGGAAACCGAAGCGGTGATCCGCCGTACCTTTGATACCTACCGTTATGTTGTTGATCCGCATACGGCAGTCGGTCTTTCCGCTGCAGAGCAGTATCTTGCCGAAAGCAGTGATACGGAAACAAAGATGATCGTTGACTCGACAGCAAGCCCGTATAAGTTTGCATCGGCTGTTTGCCGTGCTCTGAACGGAAGCGCACCCGATGATGAATTCGAAGCACTTGACGTTCTGTCTCAAACAACAGGAACACCGATCCCCGGTCCGCTTGCGGCTCTCCGCGAAAAAGAGGTCCGCTTTACAGAGGTGATTGCCGCCTCCGAAATGCTTTCCCGTACACTGAATGAGGCAAAGTAACCGTTCCTATCGGAATGCGGTCTGAAAAAACGGCTTCGGGATGATTTTCGACGAAAATCACCCCGAATCCTCTTTCTGCTCCTGAGTCGTGTGTCCTGAGATCATGCAGCTGCCGTATCAGAGGCAGCGTGCAGGAGGACTCAGATGCTTCTTTGCTTGAAGGTAGCACACACAGTATCTGTGCAGGATGTTGCATAGCTGGGACCGACTGCGATCTTTTCTGCGGTGCAGTAACTGTCACCGTCGTGGTAGACACAGTTTCTCACATCGCAGGAAATCCCCTTGATGTGCTTTCCGTCTGCCTTCTTTTGCATATTGCCGTTTTGTTCAACAGAGTTAAAAAGACCCATTGTCTTATCCGCCTTTCTGTTATCATGAAATGTACCCGCAAGTGCGAGCGATGGTAGTATGTGCGTAAAATACAGCATTCATTCAAAAAGTTTTTTTCGACGAGAGGAGGGGGATCATGGCACTGTTTGTCATGGCAGATACGCATCTGTCGTTTTCAACGGATAAGCCGATGGACATCTTTGGTCAACGGTGGATCGGACATGCACAGAAGATCCGCGATCATTGGATGGATACTGTCAGTGCGGAAGACACGGTCGTGATTCCCGGTGATATTTCGTGGGGAATGAACCTTGAGGAGTCGCTGCCTGATCTTCTTTTTCTGCAGTCTCTGCCCGGAAAGAAGATCCTTTTGAAAGGCAATCATGACTATTGGTGGGACACAATGACAAAGATGACGGCGTTCAATCAGGAAAACGGATTGGACTCCATTTCCTATCTGCACAATAACGCATATCGCTGCGAGGATTTTATTCTGTGCGGCAGCAGAGGGTGGTATACCGAGGGAAAGCGCGTTGTGACCGCAAATGAGATCGATACGGAAAAGATCGTCGCACGTGAGGTCGGACGTCTGAGAGCATCGCTGCAGGCAGGACATGCTCTGAGAGAACAGGTGCTCAGCGAGGAGGGCTTCGCACCCGAAATACTTGTGTTTTTGCATTTTCCGCCATACTTTACAGGATATATATGTGATGAGCTTGTTCTCGAATTGTACCGGTTTGATATCAAACGATGCTATTTCGGACACATTCACGGCAACTATCAGGAGGCAATGGTACGCCATTATCTGGATATCGAGTTCGCGATGATCTCTGCTGACCATCTTCAATTTGTTCCGTACCGTATTGAGAAACGGATGTAGCAGATTCATCCGTAAATTCTTTGTGAATTTATTGCCAAAAATCAAAAAAACGCTTGACATTTGTACCAAATAAAGGTATAATAAAATGAAATTTAGCTTTTGAAAAATTAAATTCAAATCAAGATAGACTGACAAAAAGAACTTGGAGGACATACCGCAATGAGTTTAATCAATGTAACCACCCCCGAAAAGAATGTGCGTGAGCTGGAGTTCAGCATTGAGCGTGCCGTATTTGATAAGGCATGTAATGCTGTTTACAAAAAGAATGTCGCAAAGATGACGGTTCCCGGCTTCCGTAAAGGTAAGGCACCCCGTTCCATCATCGAGAAGATGTACGGAACAGGCGTCTTTTATGAAGAAGCACTTAACAATCTGCTTCCGGAAGCATACGAGGCTGTGATCAAGGAGGCGGATCTGAAGGATATCGTCAGCCGTCCCGAATTCGATGTGAAGTCCATTGACGAGACCGCTGTTGTCATGCTTGCAAAGGTTTATGTGAAGCCTGAGGTTGTTGTTAAGGATTACCGTGGTATCGAGGTCGAGAGAAGTGTGATCGCCGTTACCGATTCCGATATCGATGCAGAGATCGAGAAGCTGAGACAGAGAAACTCTCGTGAGATCGAGGTTACAGACCGCGCAGCGCAGATGGGTGATACCGTTGTATTCGATTTTGACGGTTCCGTTGACGGTGTTGCATTTGATGGCGGTAAGTCTGAGAATTATAACCTCAAGCTTGGATCCGGTCAGTTCATCCCCGGCTTTGAGGAGCAGATCGTCGGCAAGTCTATTGACGAGTCCTTTGATGTCAACGTCACCTTCCCCGAGGATTATCATGCAAAAGAGCTGGCAGGTAAGGCTGCGGTGTTTGCTTGTAAGCTTCATGAGATTAAGGAGATCGAGCTTCCCGCGTTGGATGACGAATTTGTTAAGGAT